>NZ_CAWUDM010000001.1:0-131777 GCF_963920855.1 Nostoc sp. CCY0012
GGGGACAAGGGGACAAGGGGACAAGGGGACAAGGGGACAAGGGGACAAGGGGACAGGGGGGAATCCATATTTGCGCCGTACTGTATGTATTAGTACCAAAATCTTTCTTCCCCATCTCCCCATCTCCTCATCTCCCTAACTAAGGATGGAAATTGCGACATTCCGGCGCATCTGGATTGTCCCGACAATACTCCTCAAACGAAACCTTAGCGGAAACCATGCCTTCCGATTTGTGATGAGCAGCTTCGGCCTGGAGTTCTTCTACTTCATCCCAAGCCGCAGCACAAGCTTTAGAATAAGCACCATGCTCAGTACAAATAGCGCGAGCGCCTTCAATAGCTTGTTTAATTCTCTCTTCTAGCATCAGCGCTTTTGGCGATTCCACAAAGTTGCTCTTGGTCAAAATGTCAGTGGTTGAAATAATCCCCAACAATTTACCTTGAATCACTGGCGCTCTACGAATGCCAGTATTCGCAAATAATCGTGCTACATATTCCACGCTTAAATCTGGATTGACGATAATGCAGGGCTTGGTCATAATTTCGTAAACCCTCACCTGCTTAGGGTCTTTACCGTAGGCTATTACTTTATAGACAATATCCGTTTCTGTAACAATGCCATAAGCATCAGAATCATGGCGACAATCTACAACTAAAGCACGTAATCCTTTTTCCTTCAATAGCACCACAGCTTCAGCGACGGTAGCCGAACCGCGAATGGTAACTACCTCTGTGGTCATGATATCTTCAGCTTTCATCATTACTGTAGTCTCCTGGTAAATAATTAAGATGCAATACGTAGATATTCAGTCTTAAGAGACTTATTGCCACAAGTTGTGGACAGAATATGGCTGAGTGCTAAAGGTGGGAAGATATTAGAAGTACAAAAGAAAAGTATTGCAGCACACAGTTTAGTAACGAGGGCATGAATCCAGCAATATTTTTCAGCCACAACAATAAATTAGTGCAACTTTTAGTTTCTGATGCTATCCAAAATGACCAAAGTCTAAAATATGAGGATTAATCAACCCAGTCGGTCTAAAATACTTCGTTAAAATAAGCAAAAAGGAAAATAGTAAATTTTTGCCCCTGTCTGGCATTAAAACATGATTAAACTAGCTAAAAAAGCTAAGATCAAATCAAAATTTTGTCAATTATCATACATACACATTTATGCCACGTCGCCATTATCCCCCCGCTTATTTACGTTATCTCAGAGCTAGGTTATGGAATTTAGGCAAACCTAGTTTTTGGGTAACAGCAATTTTTATATCTGTTTTGGGGCTGGTAATTAGGGAATACTGGTTGAACCCAGATATGTTTACTTATCAGCCAAATCTAGAATTTACTTCCTCAGGGGCTGATGATTCCTCCCTGTCAGCAGAAGACAAAGCCATTGCTGCGGATATTGATAACTTACCAGCCTTGTTTAATGACTTTTCACCGATAAGTTTGCCACCGATTCCTAGTACCCCTCAAGATAAATCTCAGGCTAACAATAGCAATAAGTTACTTGAGGGAATTAGCAAACAACAACCTGCTAACAGTACATCATTAGGCATAGCTAATGGTACATCAGTATCTCAGGCAAAAAACCCTTTTGTACTAGAAGCAGAAAATTTATTGCAGTTAAGGGCATTCAATAATACTAGTCAGTCTTTAGGTATCGAATCTGGCTCAGGATCATCTGAACCAACACAAGCAGCCGCAACATCTTCCTTCTCGGACATAGGATTAGTTAATCAGACTGCAAATAATCAAAATATTGACTTAATTAGTCCTTTACAAACACAACCTAATCAACCCAACTCTAATGTATTTGGATTAAATAATACAGCTTCTCCTCAAATCAATTCTATAGGAGAAAGTTCAAATAATGGTGGAGTTATGCAGATCCCATCCAGCAATATTTCACCCAGCCAAAATTTTACACCTAGTGCTGGGTTAAATAATGGTGGAGTCATGCAGATCCCACCTAATAATATTTCACCTAGCCCAAATTTTGCACCAAATACTGGGTTAAATGCTGGGACTGGTTATCTACAGCCGAATACAGTCAACAATTTACCGCCAAATTCATACAATAACTTTAATGGTGGCTCACCCTTAACCAGCCCAACATTGCCCACAGCAGTGACATCACCTATTACCTCTGGTGTCCAGACTAATATGGCACCTCCTGCTATGCAGCCGCCCAGTGCAAATGTTGTTACACCAATGACTCCAGTCATAGCCGATCGCAACGGCAATTTAATCTGGCAATCACCTACTCAACAGATGCAGTCTAATTCCTCAGATCCCCGCCAAGTACCAGGACAGGATACGGGTAGGGTTCAGAATAATCGGCCAATTTTGAATTTGAGATTTTAGCTTCTACATGGGAAATTTTACAGAGAATTTCTCAATTGTTCCTCAGAAACCCAGCTACCGTGGAAACCATAAGGTACTCTCTGGGGAATTAGTACCCGCGCCACAGGTTCTGCTGTCACATCTTGGGCGTTAATGACTACAAGTTCAGAAGTAGTAGTACTCTCATCGTGAACAAAAGTAACTAACCAACCATCGTCTTCAGATGTGGCATCAAGACGCGGGGCGAATACAGCTTCACCTCCATAACAGCCATGTGCAAATTCATGGGTTTGGGATTTGCCATTGCTCAGGTCATACTTGATTAAACCGTCAAACAGTGGTAGAGAACTTTTCGCTAGCTTACCAGCATAGCCGTATCGTATTGGTTGTCCCACGTAATTTTCATTCACCCGGGGAAATTCCGCAGGTACATCATCTAGCATTTCCTCGCGTATTTTCCCAGTACTGAGATTAAATCGCCAGCAATACAGGCGGGGGATATCTGCGTCTGGAACTAGTGAAGAATCATCATTTAAAACATTAGTAGACTTCATCCGACAGGCGATTAGTACTACTTCATTTCCATCTTCGTAGGCGTTGAGAGTATGAAAAATATAACAGGGAGAACTCTCAAACCAACGGATGTTACTGTTGTCACCATAACGTGGGACTATACCAAAACGACTGGGGCGATCGCGCTCAAACATCATCATAGGTTCTCCCCTTTGCACTCTTTCTGGGTTAAAAGTCAAGGGCAAATCCATGAATATTGTGTAGTTTTCGGTGATAGCAAAATCGTGCATCATCACGCCCATAGGCAAATCAATTGGTACTGTCTGCAATAACTCACCTGCGGCTGAAACTACACTGTATTGCAAGTATGGTGGAGTGAAGGAGTAACCAAAAAACATCATTTCACCGTTATTTGGGTCTACCTTGGGATGGGCTGTAAAGGCAGAAACCAGCTTGCCATTATAGGTATATTCACCTTTTGTCTGTAAATCAGGCAGCTTGATGGCGTGCGGCGCACCGCCTTCATTTAATGCCAACATTTGGCCAGCGTGCCACACTAACGCAGTATTGGCAGTATTTTTATATCCACCGTGGGGATTATCCATTTGTGGCGGTTCTAATAACCCAGACCAGACAGCTTTACCTGTGGCTTGTTCTATTTTCCATCCTTGTGTTCGCACATAACGATTGCTATAAGTGGCTTGGCCGTTGCTAATTCTGACACCGTGCAGCATCCCATCACCGTCAAACCAGTGATATTGGCCAATGGGTGGCCACTGAGGATTAGGGCCATTCCGCACAAACATTCCTGATAGGTCGGGAGGTAACTCACCTATGACTTTGAGGGTATTAGTGGTGATTTCTTCACGCACTGGGGCAAAGTTGCCGTTGAGATATGGATTAATAGCAGTAGTTGTCATTGTGTTGATTATGTGAAGGTATAAACCTGATCATGGCACTTTCTCTATATTAGCGATCGCCTGCTCGCCTAATTTGTGCTTATCAGCTATACCGACAAATATTTAGAGTTTTTCAACACTATTTAATTATTGTAGAGAAGCAATCTCAAAGCCTTCATTTTCGTAGCGAGTGCGTAAGTTCTATAATAACAACACCTTATTTGATTTGGTAGCAATTTTTATATTAATGCTCTTTTTTGGTAATTGCTAGATATTATAAAAAGGTTATGGAGCGCGCGTATCTCCATAACCCTTAATTCTTACAATCTTGCTTACTTATTACCTGTTACTTTTTCCAAGAAATTCTGCACATTCTCTTCTACTGAGGTTGCACTTTGTGAATTTTCAGGACGATTCATCTTATTAATGTCAGCATCTCCTTGAACTTCGTTAAGTCCTTTATTCGATTTTTCTTGAACTTCTTTCAGTTTAGGAGGTTCAGATTTAGCGACTTCATCAGTTTTCCGTTGGGTTTCCAGAAGTTGTGTAGTGCCTTCTGTGGGATGACTTTGATAGCTACTAATTGCAAAAGCAGGTAGGGTATTATTGAGTAGTAGCAGTGTGCAAGCAAAAGCTAAAATTACAAAACGTACTGGGCGTAAAACAGATAAAACAAAAGAAAAAATTTTCATTTTCAGTCCTCGATAACAGCATTAACAACGCTAGAATTGCACTTTATAAATAAAATCCATTGCTTCAATTAAATTAAACCATAGGATTAAATTATCAATTGTGCCTCTATGTTTAATTACTTTAAACTATGAAATAGTGAAGAATATTTTTTGCATTTCCGCCTTGAATCATTAAATTGCAAATGCCTAAATAATTCTTGCGTTAGACAAAAATATTCCGCCAGTCAATTCCATCTTTTACACTTTTACTGGGAAATGACTAATGCTCGTATCGACCTGAGGAATGAAGTATATTTTAATTGTCTTGACAATAAAATCAATCGCTAGATAGAGACTGGTCTAATTATCTACAATTTATTACTCCCTCATCACAGACGTACAAACTTGCGCTTCTTGCCAAAGTTGATGCACAAATAACTCAAAGCGTGAAGACATAGGTACAGATCCTCCCATTTGCAGAAGGTCACCGTTTAGAGAAAGATAACTATTGTTATTAGGCGCATCGCTAATAGTTGTAACAAATACACCCAAAGCAGTTTCAGAATTCTCTGATAACCACGAACCGCGCAAAGTGACTTCTATATACTCAGTATCACAGGCACACAGGGCAATAATTTCATTATCGTATTGTTTTATCTCAGCCTGAAGCAAATCTACTCCTGGTAAATCAACAGGAAGCAAAAAGGAAGCCGTGCTAGGTTCGACGCCGAGGCTTTGGCCTACACGCATTGCCAAAACCACTCGCTGCGCTACCCATTGTTCTAAGGACTGATTAAGACACTCTAAATAAAAGCTTCCTTCGGTATAAGTTAATTTCAGCATTCCTTATGCTCTCCTGTGATTCCAGGTTTGCTTGCACTTTTTCCCTGCTGGCAAAATCCCCGTTACTTCATCCAGGGGATACGCTGAAACAGTGGTAAGTAATTTTGAGCAAGCACCACTACCAAATGGCTCTAAAAGTTGTATTACTTTGGGATAGCGTATTGAATATCTGCTCACCACTGCGCTCCTTATCAAAAACCCCCGCTTCTTATTGGGATGAAGCAGGGGTTAAAATTTGACCGAAAAACTTTCTGGTCTTATGTCGGTACAGTATTACTTAGTCTGTATCTCCTGCTGTTTTCATTTATTTTTAGTTGTCCACTCAGCATACTAATGCCGATATATTTAAAATCATCATTATCCTCTGTGATTTGCCGATGCTCTCGATTACTATCACCCATAAATAAATACTCCACTTCCACGGTGACTGATTCCCAACTAGTTCGACAATTGGTAGGACACAAAGAAGTAGAGATGGGGTAAACGGATTTCACAGAAAATTTCACCTATTGAACATTCCTTTAAACATACTACACTTGTATTACTATCCTGTCTACACATTTAAGGAGAAAAAGTAATGCATACAATCACTCGCACCCCAACCACAGACATGGAAGTTACCAGCATTCGCCTGGAGCGGGAACTTAAAGATAAACTTAAAGAAATAGCTGGCAATCAGGGATATCAAGCCTTGATTCGAGATATCCTGTGGAATTATGTCCAACAAAAATCAGGTGAGTGGAAACCCCGATTTTCACGAGCCGATATCCGAGCTAGTATAGCTGCCACGGCCCAGCAAGAAGAACGTTGTGTACTCACAGGTCAGTTAATTCAACCCCAACAACCAATGTTATTAGGACTCACAAGGAATGGCGATATGGTTCCTCTGTGTGCCGAAAGTTTAGCTGGTTAACTTGTATTCTGGTGGATGCAGCTCAGTTAATCATTCAACTGGGTTGCATCGCCAATTCATTTATTATGATGTCTGGGATGGATATATTGTATAAATTTTAACATTAAAGAAATAAATGCTTAGGTTATAAATTATGAATAAAGTTGTGTTGTTTTTGGCATTCATCATCACAACAGTTGACCCAAGCAAGTAATAAGTTTAACAAATCAATAAATAAGCGAAATTATCAAAAATAAAAGTTAAATTGAAATACAACTGAGTCTGTTACTGCCAAGCTCCAGCAATCGTCAAAGCTTTTCCCTGATCTCTATCATCAGAGTATTTAAATTTTTGGCAGTCTAAGATACAGTTATTAAACCATGTTATTTTTTTGTAAAATCTAGTACTTATTTATAAAAAAGGAAGCAGTAATAATACGGTTATTATGCGAGAGTTATAGTCCCAATTCAGGAGAAATTACGGTTTATTAATAATTTACAGACAAAGTATCCTAGTTGCAAGTTAATTTATTAAGTCTGCACAAACATCTCAGTAGTACTTAGATGAAACATCTTAGTATATTCTAAATATTCTAGTACTTATGTAGACATCAGTTAAATATACCAGCAACTTGGTCATCTGAAAGAGAAAGGGGCTATAACAGGTGAGAGAAAGTCTTAATCAAAGATGGGTAACTCACTATCAGGGTGTAGCAACGTAACTAACGGTGAAGAAGATGCCAAGAGATTGGGTGCAGAAAACATGGGGTAATTATCCAAGAGCGTGCCAGGAATGAAAAAGCGTTTATCATTGCCACTACAGTCCCCAGATGACCTAGAGCGATTACAATCATACCCAGTTAAGCTGATGCAGCATCAGGAAGAAGCAGTCCACCAGCTAGCGCAAACAATTAACCACATCATTGCCGACAGTTCGATTACGGCATTGATGCTGGAAGAAATTGCTCAATTGCTAGGAGTTACCTTTAAAGTAGATTGTTGCTGTTTAGTAACAGTTACCAGCGAAGATGGAGGTGAGGCGACTGTTGCTAATTGGTGTTCCCCTGAGTATCTGGGGATGCCGCACCCTAGTGAAATGTTCTCGATAGAACAATTGATGATGGACTTGCCAGTAGTACAATGTGCTGCTGAACCGTTAACAATTGAGGACATTTCGACTATTCAAAATAGTTTAGTCGTTGGATGTCAATACCTACCGTTACCAATCAAAGCGGTTTTGGCAATCCCTACGCGGTTTGGGGGAAAAAATAACGGTGTGGTTTGTCTGATTCATTTCCAGCCTTACGATTGGAATGAGTCGGAAAAACGTTTGCTCAAACAAGTAGAGCCATCTTGCGCGATCGCCTTTTCTCAAGTACTACAAGCACAGTTAATCGCCACTCAAAACCAGTCTCTCCAAAAGACTAACCATCATCAAAGCCTGATCAAGCAATTAACTATATTAAGTCGGACTAACTTGGAGTTAAATCAGATGCTCCAGTTAGCGATCGCCTCAACTGCCGAGTCGTTACAGGTAGATCGGGGTTTACTTATACTCTTAAAATACACAGATCCACTATTTAGAATTCAATCTAAAAAACAAATTCCCAAAGCCAAAGCTACTGTTGCGGGTGAATGGAACCGAGGAATACCCAGTACCCAAACTCATCAACAAGATGCTTTAAATCAGTCCTTCTTGCTTGCAGATTGTGGTTTGTGCCAACGCGTATTTATTGACTCTGGCAAACCAGTGCTGATCAATGACTATACAGAAATCCAAGAGAATTGGACAGTTGCTCCCTTATTTGCCATTGAATTTTTACCTACAGTGCTGTTAATGCCATTAGAGAACCAAGGCAAAATCCTGGGATTCTTAGTGCTACAACAAGCAGTACCCCGTAATTGGCAACTAGCAGAATTAAATCTTGTGGAAATGGTTTGCGCTCAGGTGAGCAATGCCATCATTCAATCACAGACATTGCGCCAAGTTCAGACTGTAGTAGATGAGCGGACGGCCAAATTAAAAAGCAGTCTGGAACTGCAAGCAAAACTGCATGAAAGAACACGGCAATATGTCGAGCAGTTGCGGGAACTCAATGAACTCAAAGACGAATTTTTGAGCAACATGAGCGATCGCCTGCGCTACCCGCTGACAAATATGCTGATGTCAATTAAAAATTTACGTCTGCCAGGAATAGCACCAGAGCGCCAGGCTAGATACTTAGATATCTTGGAGCAAGAATGTACCAAGGAAATCAACCTAATTAATGACTTACTGACACTACAGAAACTAGAGTCGGAGCAAGAAGCACCGCAGTTAGAAACAATTAATTTAAATAGTAAAATTCAAGAATTGGGCATAGCTTTTGAGAAAAGACTAGTAAATAAAGGTTTGAGCATTGCCGTAGATTTACCGACAGAATCGTTAACACTACAAACCGAACTAGAAAGTTTTGACCGCATTCTCCAAGAATTATTAAATAATGCTTATACATATTCGGAGCATGACAGCGCTGTCCATTTGCAAGCGTTTCACCGAGTAGAAGAACAAGTTGATCAAGTTATTATTAAGGTGACTAACATAGGACGTGCCATTTCTGAAGAGGAAGCAACCTATATTTTCGACAAATTCCGTCGTGGTAAAGGGCGTTGGCATCCAGGCACTGGACTGGGACTGGCTTTAGTCAAATCTTTAGTCCAGCACTTGCATGGGGCGATCGCTGTTGAGAGTACACAAATCTCAGATTCCCCATTGAGTGAAGTTTGTTTCACTCTGACTTTGCCTCAATTTTCTGATGTAAGCAAACCATATGCCGAAAGTGACTAAACAAAACAACACCATAGAGAATTTTGACTGTCAAGCTGCTAGCGATGACACAAGCCTCGAAAACAACTTGGCTGCTGATGCAGTTGCTTTACCGGATGTAGCAGTCCAAATTGAGAAAATAGCCGAGCGACAACGGCAAATTACTGCTAAAGTTCAAATTCCTCGCCCCGTTGAACAAATCTGGAAGGTGCTGACAGATTATGAAGCCTTACCTGAATTTATTCCCAACTTGGCGAAGAGTTGTCGCCTAGAGCATCCTCAAGGTGGTATTCGACTCGAACAAATAGGCTCTCAACGCCTACTCAAGTTCAACTTTTGTGCGCGTGTAGTTTTGGATTTGGAAGAATGCTTCCCCAAAGAAATTAATTTTTCTATGGTGGAAGGGGATTTTAAAGGCTTTTCTGGTAGTTGGTGCCTAGAACCATATTCTCTAGGTGAGGACGTCGGGACTATTCTCTGTTACACAATCCAAGTCTGGCCTAAATTGACTATGCCAGTGACAATTATTGAACGTCGCCTGAGTAATGATCTGCGGTTAAATCTTCTGGCTATTTACCAGCGTGTAGAGCAGTTAGCTAGTATCTAATAACCACTACATTAACTTTGAGGGGTTGGAGGAGTCACAAAAAAAGTAGGCATTGAAACTCTCCTATCAAGTTACAAGTTGCTCCACAAGCTGGGATTTCAGTGTGTCCTACTATGTTTGTTGACGTATCCTCACCCTCTTCCTTGACATGACTAAACAGGTTCCGATAGCTGACTATCAAGATGGCGAAATAAAAATATCCACAGTGGTAAGGAACTATTAATAGCGATAAGTCGCACTAAATGACCCGCTGTGACAATTTCTACATTATGATTTAATGCTAGCGACACTAGTATCATTTCGGGCGCTCCTCCTGGTGCTGTGACTAAAAGACAAGTTAACCAATCCCAAGAGGTTAATTGCATAGCCAGAATAGCGGCAGCAGCACCGGCTACAAGAGTCATACCCACAGACACAAAAGCATAACCTATAGCTTTTCTCTCTAAGTTGGGATTATCTCCCCAATACTCTCCAATGGTAATTCCTAGCAGTAGTTGACCTAATAATTTGATGAATAATGGCGAGTTCAAGGTAAGGTCACCCCAGATAGGTAGCCAATGTAACACAGGATTAAAAGCTATACCAATTAATAATGCCCCACAGAACTCGGCAGCAGGAATTTTGCACAATGCAGCCAGATACACTACGAATACGGTGGTTAGAAGGGCTAATAATAGTAATCCTAATTGAGATAGATTAAAACTCAGGAAGATATCTGTTACAGGCAATGTTTGTGGAGTCAGTACATGATCAACTGACACTGCTGTCCGAGCAATTAAAGGAATCAGCAAAACTACAGAGGTGACACGAATTGCCTGCACAAGGGCTACTAAAGTGACATTTCTATCATAATCGGCAGCAATAGATGCCATTACGCCCACACCACCGGGAACAGTAGCCAGCAAGGAAGTTAATAAATTGGTTTGACTCAGGCGAGAGTAAATATAGCCAATGCAGCTACCACATAGCAGCAAAAATAAAGTGAGAAAAATAAATATAGGAATACCAGAGGCTAGAACAGTGAAATTACTACTGCTGCTTGACACGCCCACAGACAAACCCACTAACCCCATCCCCACCTTTCTGGCGGTGCGGTTTGGTGCGGGAGAGTATTGATAAAAAATTCGACATCCTTGGAGAACTATAACACCAGCCACAATTCCGCCAAATATCCAAGCAAATCCACCGACGTGTAATTGAAATAAAGCTAAACCTAAAGGCAGTGCTAGTAGCATTTCCCAGATGAGGACAATTAGTCGCTTCATTGATGGTAGCGGTTTAGCAATAACAGGATTTTCATGAGTGGTTTCCTCTGGGGTGGGAGTAACACTGAGGTTTTGATTCATCGATAAAGGTTTGTTAAATTAATTTTGCTATGCACTCAAAATAACGCGGTCAGCGTAGGTAAACTGTTAGGCTGATATTTTATTTGTTCATCTGTTTAGGTAAGGAAATAATTACAGAAATTCGACATATTGCAAGCTATTAACTACAAGTCGGGGAACCCTGCCAACGCACTAACTCAACTTTTCGCCAAATCAAAAATGGTATAACCTTCTATTTCTCGTTCTTCCATTCCCTAACTGTGGCACAATAAAAAATTGTAATAAGAAAAATATTGTTAAGGTAATTTAGTGACTCCAACTGCTCAATCCACGGCAAGTGCGCGTCGCGTGGTATTTCCATTTACAGCAATTGTGGGCCAGGAAGAAATGAAACTGGCACTGCTGTTGAACGTGATTGATCCCAAAATCGGTGGTGTCATGATTATGGGCGATCGCGGTACCGGCAAATCCACAACTATTCGAGCCTTGGCTGATTTGCTGCCAGAAATCCCTGTGGTTGCCAATGACCCCTTTAACAGTGACCCCAACGACCCCGATGTGATGAGCGATGAAGTCCGCCAAATGGTAGAACAAGGGGCGGAAATTCCTGTAGCTCATAAAAAAGTGCAAATGGTAGACTTGCCATTAGGAGCGACAGAAGACCGGGTTTGCGGTACTATCGACATCGAGAAGGCTTTATCTGAAGGCGTCAAAGCCTTTGAACCGGGGCTACTGGCTAAGGCTAACCGGGGCATCCTCTACGTAGATGAAGTCAACTTGCTAGATGACCACCTAGTAGATGTGCTACTCGACTCTGCTGCCAGTGGCTGGAACACTGTAGAGCGGGAAGGTATTTCCATCCGTCACCCGGCACGTTTTGTGCTTGTAGGTTCTGGTAACCCCGAAGAAGGTGAATTGCGACCCCAACTATTAGACCGTTTTGGGATGCACGCAGAAATTCATACAGTTAAACAACCAGCTTTACGGGTGCAAATTGTGGAACAAAGGTCAGAATTTGACCAAAATCCTCCACATTTCCTAGAAAATTACCAGTCCCAGCAAGAAGCACTGCAACAAAAAATCGTCAACGCGCAGAATTTGTTGCCAGAAGTTAAAATTGAATATGACCAACGGGTCAAAATTTCGGAAGTTTGTTCAGAACTGGATGTAGATGGTTTGCGTGGTGATATTGTTACTAATCGCGCTGCCAAAGCATTAACGGCATTTGAAGGGCGCACCGAAGTGACTGTTGATGATATCAGACGTGTAATTACATTATGTCTGCGTCACAGATTGCGGAAAGACCCCTTAGAGTCCATTGATTCTGGCTACAAAGTAGAGAAAGCCTTTGCACGAATTTTTGGTGTAGAACTACCCGACGATGATACTGCACAAAAAAATGGTACAGGACAAAAGTTAGGGGCAAGAAATTAAAAGCTAGAAGTGTTGAGTTGTGAACAACTGTTTCATGACTCAGCACAGGCCAATGCCCATATAGCTTTACAGCACTCAGTAATGAATATGAGATTGTGGAATTTCTGGTTAAATAGCTTTATTTTAGCTAGCCAATACAACCCGCCGAGGTTTGTAGAGTTATTGATGCTGATGGTAGCGATCGCTATGCTGATAGTAGCGATTATATTACCCGATAGACCTTATTTAGTATTAGGTTTAAGCCTTGTAGTGGGAGCATCCATTTCTATTCTCGTACGAGAAGCGATCGCCCCTTCACCCCAAACAAAAGTCACCCGACTCACAGCACTATTATTGCTTTTCATTAGTTTCTACGGCTTTGTCGATTTGCTATATACCCTGTAGTGACAACTCTCACCGCTAACCCTGATGAGTATTAATGTATCTGAAAATCTTTAATTAATCATAAGTAAAAACACCGGAAAAATTCCAGACTCAATACTTATGCTATGTGTTCCAGATATCAAAACATTCTGGAACATTTTTTCCTAGGAATTGAAAACCTGAGGTAAGGGATTTCCCTGAAATAAATTATCCAATGTTTGTAATTAAAACGACTTCTCTCTTTGTTTTTAGACAATGGGATATTTTTTTATGAGGAATTTTATCAGCGAGATTGCTAGAGTACCCTTTACGCAAATGCGCTGACACTTGCTTGTCCCATCTTCATAAATCCCGCAAAAATACGGTTACGCTAACTTGTACTTCTGATCAAAACTGCAATTATCCAGTTTACTAGGGTGCATAGATGAATAGCCCTGCCAATACGGTGATCCGATTCAATCTGGAAATGGCCAAAGAAGTTGCTCATGAATGGGAGCAAGCTTCCCATGTTGAAATCAGTACTTATTGCCTAGAGATTTTAAAAGAAATCGGATGCTCTGATACTGAACTTCCAGTCAACTTACAAACTCGTGAACAGCAACTAAATTTTATCGTAGGTTTTGCATCTTTAGCGTTTGGGGAGGTACAAAATGTCCAGAGCGTTAATTGAAGATATCTTTAACGAACCAGAATGGTCAGAAGAGACTGCTTTTCCGGCAACTGATCAAGAACTGTTAATTTTAACTCAACAACTTTCCGGTTTTGAAGTTCCCATAAAAGTTTTCTTACAAGCCATAGCTATTGCTGCTTATGACTGTGAATCAGCATTTCGCTACGCTGAAAACTATTTGACTATGGTTCAACGCAAAAACAAAGGTAAACGTAAAAATTTATTATTATTTCGGACTTCACCTAATTTTGCAAACAATTGAGGTGCTTTTGTTGACATAACTCTGCCCTTCAACGCTAATCGTCAGAAGGGCTTGTTTTTTTAGAAAACATCATAATTTTAGACCACAGGTAGAAGAAAATACTGACACAATTCCGTAATGTGAGGCTAGTTGCTCGAACATCAGGAAAATACCAGTGGTTCCAATTAAAGATGATAATCCTACAAAAATCACGCCTTATGTGACTTATGGACTAATTGCTGCCAATGTTTTGGCTTTTCTTTATGAAGCCAGTCTTCCTCCCCAGGCATTAGATGGGTTTTTACATTTGGCGGCTGTAGTCCCGCGAGAACTTTCATTAAGTTTTGCTGGCGTTTCTGTTAATCAACCAGTACCAGAATGGGCAACATTGATTACTGCACAATTCTTACATGGTGGTTTTTTGCACCTAGCCGGCAATATGTTATTTCTCTGGGTGTTTGGTAACAATGTAGAAGAGAAATTAGGCCGTGCCAAATATTTACTGTTCTATTTATCTTGTGGTGTCTTAGCGTCTTTAGCCCAGTGGTTCTTTGCCCAAAACTCTAATATTCCATCTTTAGGAGCAAGTGGGGCGATCGCAGGTGTGATGGGAGCATATATTCTGCGTTTTCCCAATGTGGAAATTTTGGGTGTAGTACCTTTGGGATTTTTCTTCCCCACATTTCGCGTTCCGGCGTATTTTTTCTTAGGATTATGGTTTATTCAACAAGCTTTTTACGGACTTGTCAGCCTAGAAGCACCTACTAACATTGGTATGGAAGGTGGTGGTATTGCCTACTGGGCCCATGCAGGTGGTTTTGTCTTTGGTGCAGTTCTTGGGCCATTGCTAGGTTTATTTAGTGACAAATCCGCGGAAGAATCTCAATACGGTTAGGGTATCTCATCCATTTCACTAAGGCCTCTAATGCTTTCTCTGTGATACCTATGAGTATCAGCCGAAAGTCAAAATGTTAGAGGCTTTTGAGCAGCCCAAATTCACACCTGTTAACAACACAGGGTATATTGCAAATATTGATAATTAGGAAAAGCACCTGTGTTTCCCCTCTATGATGAAAACCAGACGCGAATCACACCGTATATAACTTACGGGTTGATTGGGATGAATATTTTAGTTTTTCTTCATGAAGTGCGTCTGTCAAGTGCAGAATTAGATCAATTCTTCCGAATTTATGCGTTAATACCACGAGAATTAACCAATAACTTTGCCCAGGAATGGCCAACTTTATTTACGTCGCAATTCTTACATGGTGGTTGGTGGCACTTAATCTCAAATATGGTTTTTCTTTGGGTCTTTGGTAACAATATTGAAGACCGTTTAGGCCATGTCAAATATCTAATTTTTTATCTAGCTTGTGGCGCTTTAGCCGCCTTGTGCCAGTGGTTTATCAACACAGATTCAACTATTCCGTCTTTAGGGGCTAGTGGTGCAATTGCTGGGGTGCTGGGTGCATATATTATCCGTTTTCCGCAATCGAGAATTTTGACCTTAGCTTTTTTGGGCTTTTTCGTCACCACAATCAGGATTCCTGCCATGATTCTGATCGGAATTTTCGTGATTCAAAATGTTATATCTGGTCTTGCTAGCCTGCAAACTGCTGCCAATATGAGTGTAGAAACAGGTGGAGTTGCTTACTGGGCGCATATCGGCGGTTTTGTGTTTGGAGTGATTCTTGCCCCATTATTTGGGTTATTTAGGCGCGACTAGGGAATAACACATAAAAAAATAATCAATCGCGCTTGGGGGAGCAGGGGGAGCAATCAGGTTTTTCTCCTTTGCTCCCTCACCTCTGCTGGATTAATTTCTGCTAGCACTAGCTGACACTTCCTCAACAATTGGTGGTTGTTCCTCAAGTGAATTAGTTTGAGGTGAGGTAACAATAATATCAGCACCGTTGATGATAGTACCTAATAAACCTAATTCAAATTCAACTAATTGATCAATGGCTTCTGCCAACATATTTTCTTCGGTATGGTTTGGCCGTGCCACTAGTACTATGGCATCGCTGTAGGGTTGAATTAACAAAGGATCATTGGATAAACTGAGGGGATTAGTATCTAAAATTACGAAATCAAAGCGTTCCCGGACATCTTCCATGAGCTTACGCATTTCGCTGGATTCAATCACAGCAGCCGACTGTCGCACAGGGCCGGGACTGGGAATGATGTATAAATTTTCTACATCCGGAACTAAGCGGATACATTCATTTAAATTGGCGTAATAGCGTAGGGGTTCTAGGCTGGCCCCGGTGTCTGGAGAAATATTCAACGATGCCGCACGCGAAGGCGATCGCAAATCGGTTTCGATAATCAAGGTACGTTTCCCTGCACGGGCTGAGGCTATACCCAAGTTATAAGCACTGACAGTTTTACCTTCTTGACTACCAGTACTAGTAATCAAAAGTACCTTCAAGTTTTTTCCGCCTAGCCGCCGCACATTACTACGAAACTTCTCATAAAACTCCAAATAAGGAGAATCTGGGGAATTTAACACAGGTACGGCTTCTTTGTCTAAATCATCCACAGGCATTAAAGGTATTTCGCCCAGCAGAGCAACTTCCCGTTGACGAAGACTGTTGCGGATATCCTCTTTGGTTTTGAAAGTACCTTCCAATGATCCCAACAAAAACACAACGCCACCGCCAATCAGTAAACCTAAGAAACTTCCCACACCCAAAGTTAGGGGAACGCTGCGAGCATTAGCAGTATCGGTGACCACATTGGGTACTCTAGCAACTGTTAAGCTACTAACTGTTTCAGCTTCTGCGGTTCTAGCATCGGTTAATTTCACCTGCATTTGGTCATAAACGGCTTTTCTCAGTCCTACTTCCTGTTCTAAACGCGATCGCTCTAATTGCTTGTTGGGTATTTGGGAATACTCCTGGCGCAAGCGCTCTTCTTCTCGGATTTGTTGAGCTAATTGTTGTTCGAGTGTCTCGCGTTGAGTTTCTAAAGCCACCAACTGGTAGGCTAACTGTTGTCGGGCTGGATCTAAATTGCTTTGAGCGCGGATACCTGTAATATTTCCCGGCAAAGGAGCCGCTGTACCACCACCCCCAACTACCTCGGCTGCCCGTTGTTGCAGTAATTCTTCCACAGATTCTTTTTGACGCTGCAATTGAATCATTGTGGGATGTTCAGGTCGTAAATCTTTACGGAGTAAAGTTATTTGAGATTCCGCTTGGTAAATTTGCGATCGCAAGTTGGCCAATATAGGATCGGCACTCAAAGCCGACGACACATAAGCTTGACTAGCATTTAAACCCAACTTTTCTTGCAAACTGCGAGTTTGGGCATCAATCCCGGCAACAGTTAGTTGAATTAACCGTTGCTGATTTTGGCTATTTGTCACTGCACCCAGCAAACTGCCATTTTCCGCCGCCAAGATTGCTGGACGTTCTCGGCGATCGTATAGTTCAAGCTTTTGTTCTGCGGCTTCAAGTTCCGATTTAGCTTGCGGTAAACGCTCATTAATTTTTTCAATAATGGCGTTTAATCGCCCAGTATTAATATCGCCACTCAACCTGATCATGGCTTGCATTAATTCTTGCACGATCAATTGCGCTCGCTGACGATCAGTATCTTGATATTTCAATTCAATGATTGTGGATTGCGCTTCTCCTGGTCTGCTTGCATCAGGTAGACGCAAGGCGATATTTTGACCAATAGTTGATGGTTTGACGTTGACTTTTGTCGCCACAGCTTCAATGATTGGGTCTGATAGCAACACTTGCCGACTTAATGCTTGTCCTTGTTGCTGAATTTCACTACCAGTCGTAGAAAAGGAAACTGGTGGACGAGTGTAGGTTAGTGCGCCATCGGCTACGTAGCTGGGTGGTGGTTCTGGCTGTATAGCCACCACGGTTGACCCCGCTACAACTAAAGCAAAACTAGCTAATCCAATCCATTTGTATTTATCAAAAGCAATAAGATAGCGCTTAACAATTGGTGGGGTCATGGCAGAAACATCGATAAACAATTTCGAGTGTTGTCAGTGTTACGGTAGGAAACAGGCGGGAAAATTTTGTAGTGTCTGGGTTGAAAAAACAAAATTACCTTGAGCCGCCGCCAAAGTTTTCAAAGAAATTCAAAAAAGTCCGAATATTGAAGAACGGTTGAGTAATAGTACCCAGGAAATTAGTAATTCTACTAATCAAATTCCGGCCTACTACAATTACATCATTATCTTGCAGCGGCACATTTTGTGAAGCATCACCAGCCAGTGCTTTTCTGGCATCTAGGTTTTGGGTAACTGCTCTACCTTGTTCGGCATCGAAACGCACCAAAGCAATGTCCCGCAGGTTAGCACTATCCAAATTAATGCCTGCCAAAACATCAACAAAATTACTCCCATTAGGTAGTGCTTGAGTGACAATGCCTGACGAAGAATAGTTTAAAACCCGGACTCGAATTTGTGGTACAGCCAAAGAAGAACGAGCGACTAAGTTGCGATCATAACCGTCATCAGCACCGATTTCCCGGCGGGGTACCACTATTGCATCTCCGTCTTGTAAGCGTAAACTAGGCAAAGAGCCGTCATTTTGCAATACTGCATACAAGTCGATAGTTTGTGAAATCACAGAACCATCTGTCAACCTCCGCCGGACTTGTACTTGCCGCAAGTCGGCGGTCATGGTCGAACCACCAGCGATGAATAAAGCATCAGCCACACGGGGTGTTGCCGAAGTAACAGGATAAATACCGGGTCGAAACACTTCACCGCTAATGGTGACTTGAACTGGTCGTGGTGAAGTTAGTGACACTACCAAATTCGGGTCTACCAAAACTTTACTCAAACTCAAGCGAATTTTTTCTTGGGCTTCTTCTAAACTTAAACCTTGTAGCGACACTGTTCCTACTTGGGGAACGACAATATTACCTTCTGGATTAATTTGGGCTTGAAAACTAGAATCTGGACGTTGCCCTGTTAAAGATAAAACTATTATGGGGTCAATAACAAAACGATTCAGCAATATCCGAATTTTTTCTTGGGCTTCTTCCAAGGTTAAACCTTGTAGCGATACGGTACCCAGCAGTGGCACAATAATATTGCCTTCAGGATTGATTGAGGATTGAAAACTCAAATCAGGGAAACGCTGAACCACAACGCTAATGCTATCTCCGGGGCCTAAGCGGTAGGGGCCAGGAGGGCGCTGAAAGATCACACTAATGCCATCTCCTGGGCCTAAAAGATAGCGGTTAAGTTGGGGAGAAAGTTCGTCACTAACGCTTTCCACACCTAGTGGTGGCCCAGGAGGTTGCAGTGGTGGTTGTACTTCCACCGTACCTGATGGCAGCGAGGGTAATTGCCCTAATAATTTTTCTGGAGATGATAAAGGTTGAGCGACAACAGGCTGGACAAAGGTTGTAAAAAAAATCCCTACCTGAAAACTCACAAAGGACAGGGCAATAAATGATGCACGCATATGCAAACTAGAAACATAATAAAGCTGAATTTAGATGAGTACCCCTGAGGGGTTATTTTACGTTGAAAATATTTTTTATGTCTTCTCTTATTGTGCCGCTTTTAACTTTGTACTGCATACTCTAACTCACTTCTCAATTTGAGGTCATATTTACCATCGCCGGGATTTGCTATATATCTACATCTGCAAGGGCAATGGCGGATTTATGATAAAGGGCCGTCCATCAATGTAGCTTGTACTGTTTCACCTAAAGACTGTGCTAAGGGCCAAGTAGTTTCCACTTGTCCTAGAGGTTCCATCGGTATCATGATGCTGACACTAACCCAAGGAACGCGATTTTTTTGCCATTGTGCTAATTGGTCTGCTAGAAACCAACGCCAAGGTGATGGATTTCCACCATTAGGTGTGGCATACCATTGCAAGACAGCAAAAGTTTCTTGTGCGGTGACAACTCGAAAAAACCTAGCTGTTACTTTAGCTTCACTATTTGCACCTAAATTGGAGGGTCGTTTGACAGTAAATTCAGCCGAGCGAGATTGAGCAATATCCCATCTTCCCCAACGCAACTTTCCCCAGCTATTAATATCTGTCCACTCTACTTCGGGTTGATCCATTGGGCCATTTTGGGGATGCAATAGTAGTATGGCCCGGCTTGGCGAGTCTACTTTTTGCAGAATTTGGATTGACCATCTGCCAGTGCTGACTTGTTGTTCTGCTTGTTCAACTGTTTGCCAACCGGCAAGGGTAATTCCGGTTTTACGTATCTCCCGCAATTGACTGAGATTGGTAACAGATGGCGGTTGTTTCCATTGCCACCGTCCTGTCAGGTAACCGGGAACTCCGCCTACTACCAACAGAATCAGTAACAGTACCAGTACTGCCACATAAGTAAATTGCTTTTCTTTGAAGAACTTAGATAAGGAAATCATTAGTAAAAATAAAAATTGCCATAGTTACGCAAAATCTTACTGATAAAATAACACCATAAGCTCCGTAATCAGCAACCCCCATCGACCTGCCCCCAGCACCCTGCTTTTTCACTTGTCCTGGGTACTCTTGCTTCTCCTGCTCACCAAAGTGATTGATTATTTTTTATTTTTCAGTCCCTTGTTCTGGCTGAAGTTCTGCCTCTGGCAAGAAATAGTTATTCATCCAATTCAGTAAAGGCACTAATAAGAGCAGCATACCAGCAGAATAAAGATCACCACCCCAACTGTCATGTAACCATTTAAACGCTGCCTCACGCCCTGTGCCATGAAAGAAGCTCAGTAAAGTGTTGCGAATAATGTTAGCGGTGACACTAATGATTATGCCCCCAGATAAAAACCAAAGAGTAATACGGCGTGAAGACAAAGAATCTGTCCAATAAAGCAGCATCAAGCTGACGTAGAGTGTAGTAAACAACATTTTTAGCCCAGCACAATAAGGGGCTACTTCTACAATCCGTCCACCTACATATATATTTATTTCATCGACAACTACTTCCATGCCCATTTGATTGAGGATGAAACCTGCTGTACCTGCAATAAAGCTTTGTAGAGGTAAGGTGTAGGGAACGAGGAGGTAGGGTATTGCTGTGGGGGTTGCTAAAAATATGAGCAGCAAAGCAAATGCTTGCAATCGGAAGCCGGGTATGCCTTTGAACCACAAACACAATCCTGCGATTATGGTGGGGAAAGAAACATTAACCCATTCTGGGACACCGCTCAGATAAAAAACTCCCCCGACTAAGAGCAAAACAGCACCTAAAGGATGAGTAGTATCTGGGAGACGATACCACTTTTTTCGGTTTAACCAAATTAGGTAAGCGGCAAATGGAAGACCAATAATACCGTGACTAAAATATTCGTGTTCAAGACTGATGCTTTTATTGAGCCAACCATCTAGCCAGTGCAGCAAGATAGGAGCATAGAGCAGCATCAAAAAACCGACAATTGCTATGTTGAGCAACTGGGCGGTGTTTCTGTTTTTTATTTGTTGCTGGAGTGCCATGATTTTCAATAATTGTCAATTAACAATTTACACACAGTGCTACTAAAAGCAGTTACGGGCAATGGGCAGTGGGAATGTAAATTAAATACATAATAACTGTTGTTGTTCACTACTCAGAGTTGATGCGATCGCCTGGACAACTGTTTGAATTTGGCTACTGCTCAAACCGGGGTACATTGGTAACGACAATATTTGCTGTGCGAGCTTTTCTGCTTGGGGAAAGTCTCCTAGTTGATAGCCTAAATATGTGAATGCTGGCTGGAGATGACATGGTATTGGGTAGTGAATGCCAGTTTGAATGCCCACTGCTGTGAGTTTATCTTGAATTTGCTGGCGTTTTAGGGGACAAGCATCATCAACTTTAATCACATAAAGATGATAAACGTGTCCGGTGTGGCTGTGGTTTTGTAGAGGACTAATGCCAGTCGCTGCTAAGGGTGCTAGTTCTTGATCATACTCCTGGGCAATACGCAAGCGATCGCCATTCCACTGGGGCAAATGTGGCAGTTTTGTTAACAGTACTGCTGCTTGCAATGTATCTAAACGACTATTTGTTCCTGATTCCACATGGACATATTTTTGGGATGCACCATAATTTCGCAGACGCACCATTTTCTGGGCTACATCTGCATCTTTTGTCAGCAGCATCCCGCCATCTCCAAATGCTCCCAAATTCTTGCTGGGATAAAAACTAAAAGCTGCCGCTATTCCTACCGCACCGGCTCGATATCCTTCTCTTTCGGCTAAATGTGCTTGGGCGGCATCTTCAAAAATTAGCAGTTTATAGGTATCAGCAAAGTCTAATAGCTGGAGGGGTGATACCATCTGTCCATACAGATGAACAGGAATAATCGCTTTTGTCTGTGGCGTTACTGCTTTGGCTGCTGCTTCTAAATCAATTAAAGCTGTTTGCGGATCACAGTCTACGAAAATGGGCTTGGCCCCAGCACGCAAAACTCCAATCAATGTGGCTACAAAGGTGTTAGCTGGTAAAATCACTTCATCCCCAGCACCAATATTACACGCTTGCAAACCGAGAGCGATCGCATCGGTTCCTGATGCCACACCTATACCATATTTTGTACCGGATTCTGCTGCAAAAGCTGCCTCAAAATCTGCAAGAGCTTGCCCTAAAATAAAATCTCCTTGGGCTAATACCCCCTGGATTGCTTGCTGCAATTGATCTTGAATTGGCTGGTGTTGTAAATTTAGGTCAACAAAAGAAATTTTACTCATTATATTCATAACTAATTTTCCTTAAAGATCAATATCAAACTTTTTAGTTATTCATACAAGCCTTTACTGATGAAGTAATAGTAAAGTCTTAATAAAATATTGATTTACTTCAATTACTTGTTTTTATTTAGAAAATTTTGGTATCTACAATATTGCCAATAATCAATTTTTATGTAAATTTACGAATAAACTTGACTTATTTTAGTCTATATTTTTTAAATCTGCTACAAATAATGCTAATACAGCACAGCATCAAACAAATTTAGATTTTAGCTTTTGGACTGATTCCATAGATAAATTTAGGGTTGGTATCATTAAGGAACTATTAATCAATAGGAATATATTTAGGACTTACGCACCTTATACAAATTCTTGGCGTCCTTGGCGTCTTGGTGGTTCAACAAATCAAGGTTTTCAGCAATTTTTGCGTAAGTCCTGATATTTAGAAAACTTCTACCAGACCATTAGCAAAATTTCTCCTACGACAGTAATAGTATTAACGCGTATATGCATATCAAGGACAATCAAAAGAAAAAACTAGGTTAAATTTTCTCTTGGTTTTAGCTTTAGGGTTATATTACCCTCATCGCCGCTGAAACTAACTTTTTCAGGCGGCAAAACCTATTTATGGATAAATTACAAAATTTCTCTTCCCATCTTGTTTATCAGCAGCTAAATTGGGGAATGCTTAAAAATAGAAAACCATAACCCAGTAACAGTGGTTATATCAATTACAAGATCGAGAAAATATTAAGGTAGCAGTGGCAATGGTAGAGCCTGAAAACAAATTATTTGGCTTCAAGGACGGTTGGGTTTCTCAGGAAGCACGAGAGCAACAACGTCTCGAAGCATTGTCTGAATTAGGTCTGCGGCAACCAGAAACAATCCCAGTCTTTGAAGAAGCCACTCAAACTGCTGCCCATTTTTTAGAAGCGCCAATTTCCATTCTGGGATTTGTAGACCAAGAACTTCATTGGTTTAAGTCATGTGTGGGCTTATCTAGATTGGGACTGATGAATCATCTGGCACAAAACCGCCAACTGTTACGCCGCGAATCCTTCTGCACTCAAGTGGTAGAAAGCCTGCAAGTGCTAGTCATAAATGATACTAGAAAAATTACTGATTCAGTTCTGATTACGAGTAAGTTAGTTCAGGATTATGGTATACGTGCTTACTTAGGAGCGCCACTGATTGATGCTTGTGGGAATTGCTTGGGTGCATTAGCCGTGATGGATTTAGTGCCACGTAACTTTGCCACTCGTGACATTGAGTTTTTGCAAATCATCGCTCGTTGGTGTATGAGTGAATTTGAACGTAACCGATTGCTATTGGCAGACAAGCCAGAAAAAACTCATAGCGGTGCTACGTCCTCGCTGAATGATGAACGCACAAATGACTTAAAAATTACTCCATCTAATTTAACCAAAGAACCATTTTCTACTAAGCAAGTCAAACTGGAACTGTTGGAACAATTAACTCAAGAATTGCGTACACCTTTAACATCTGTGCTAGGTATGGCTAGTGTTTTAGGACGTGAAATTTATGGGCCCTTGACTACCAAACAAAGAGAATATTTAGATATCATTCAACATAGTGGACGGTACTTATTATCTTTAGTTAATGAAATTAACGAACTGGGAACCATAGACGAAAACTTGATGGTGTTGAATTTAGCTCCTGTGGATATTGAAATGCTTTGTCAACAAGCTATCAATACCCTAGAGGAAGCAGCTAACCGTCGTGAGCAAGATATTCGCCTATCCATAGAACCAGGTCACAGTCGCATTTGGCTGTTGGATAAAGACAAATTGCGGCAGATTTTGTATCACTTAGTTTTCAGTGTGATTCAAGTTTCTGCTACAGGCAGCATTGTGCGGATTCACGTTTCTTACAAGGAAAATACACTGAATATTACTATTTGGGTATCCCATCCTTGGTTGGGAGATGGAATGACTGAAGTTGATCCTTACTTTCGCCTTAACTCCTTATCACTACGTGAACTTACAGACGAGACAGGTACCTATAGGGCTTACACTGATAGTCAAGAGGAAGCAGGAATACCAGTAACTATGCAAAAATCATCCAACGTGACTGATACTCACGTAGATATTTTGACCATGAGTTCTGGACAAGATTTAGCTAAGGATCATGGCAATATGTCTCGTGAAAGCTTGGGTTTATTACTTAGCTGTCAGTTGGCAGAATTACATGGTGGACAAATTGCCATTCAAGGTTCACCAGAGTCAGGACACCGCTATGTACTTTCTTTACCACTCCAAGTACCTGTTGCCTCAGATACAGTTAGCGATTAATTATACTAAGCTAATTCACAAGTGGGCAAATACTAATTATTTACCAATCGACGTTACTACTTTTGCACGACCCGCATTATGATTAAGTCCAAGTTCCCTAAGGGCGTACTAATTAATCACAGCGTGTTTTATGAATTTAGTCTGGCAAAGATTTACTTTATCCTATTTACCCCTTAAACAATATCTTGCTACCAGCTTCCTACATCGTTTTTTTGTAGGACTGTTACACTCTTGGCGGCAAAGTAGCATCTTAATGCAGTGGGGAGACGCCATCGCGGTGGCCTTACTCAGTTTAGTGTATGCCCTTGCCCCTTTCGTATCCAGTGGTTTAGTAGGAGTATTATTAGTAGCTTGTGTAGGATTTTGGCTGCTGTTGACTTTATCGGATGAATCAACATCTGCTATTCCTTTATTTACCCCTATTCATTTGTTGGTGTTGCTCTACTGGGGAATTGCTGTTGTCTCGACAGCTTTATCACCGGTAAAACAGGCAGCATTTAAAGACTTAGTAGTATTAACACTTTATTTATTGCTGTTTGCCCTTTGTGCTAGGGTGCTGAGATCGCCTCGTCTGCGATCTTGGATTATTACTTTGTACTTGCATGTAGCGTTGATTGTGAGTGTATACGGGTTACGGCAATGGTTTTTTGGAGCCACAGCATTGGCAACCTGGGTAGACCCACTCTCTCCTCTAGCTAAGACAACTAGGGTTTATAGTTATTTGGGCAATCCTAACTTATTGGCGGGATATTTGGTACCAGCGGTAGTTTTAAGCCTAGTGGCAATTTTTGCATGGCAAAGCCCCCTCAAAAAAGCTTTAGCCTTAACTATGTTGATTGTGAATGCGGCTTGTTTGGTTCTAACTTTTAGCCGTGGCGGCTGGATTGCTCTAGTCGTGGGTATATTAACTGCGATCGCTTTGCTAATTTATTGGTGGAGCGTGCAATTACCTACTTTTTGGCGCACTTGGTTGTTGCCAATTGCTTTAGGTGGGATGATTGGGTTACTTGTACTAGCTGTGATCTTTATCGAGCCAGTACGCTTGCGCGTTTTGAGTATTTTTGCCAACCGAAGCGATAGTAGTAATAATTTTCGCCTCAATGTGTGGGATGCTGTCTTTGAAATGATCCGCGATCGCCCGATTATCGGCATTGGGCCTGGTCACAATGCTTTTAATCAAATCTACCCACTTTATCAACGCCCTCGTTACACTGCTTTGAGTGCCTATTCAGTTTTTCTAGAAATTGCTGTAGAAACTGGCTTGCTGGGCTTGGCCTGTTTTCTGTGGTTAATAGTTGTTACTTTTAATAATGCTTTTGTGCAAATGCAAAGATTACGCCAATCTAGAAGTGTAGAAGGATTTTGGTTAATTGGAGCCGTTGCCGCTGTAGCTGGAATGTTAGCCCACGGGACTGTAGATACTATTTGGTTTCGCCCTGAAGTTAATAGCCTGTGGTGGCTCATGATAGCCTTGATTGCTAGCTACTGGACACCTATGATTCAACCAGTTAATTCACCCACCTCAGAACCTATAGTCAACTAAAATAAACAAGTCTCAGTTGTCGGTCGTCAGAAGAAATACAACTGACAACTGAAGCTTCTTGATCACAAAAATCTCTTGATAAAGCCTTTACATCTCAAATGCCCAGCTGCAAGCTGCTATTAGTCCCTGTAGGTGGTAGCGCCAGGAGTACTAGGATCACGATAACGTGTTGGTTCATCGTTACGCTTTCTACCTGCTAAACCAGCTAGACCGAATAGACCAATTAACCCTAACCAACCCCAATCAAAACCATCATCTTCTTCTATAACTGTAGTCCTTGGTGTAGTTTGCACTCCGGGTTCAGTTACCTGGGCTTTTACAGGTAGAGTTAAAGGCAAAATTGCCATACTCAAAGTAAGAACGCCAGCACCAACTGCTTTGGTTAAGTTACGTGTCATGATAAAACTTTCCTGGTAGTTTCTAACATTACCCACCACTGTATCGATTTCCCCGGCTAATCAAATCAATCTGTGGCTATAAACTAGGTTTTGTTTTAACTCACACTGAAGGTATACAGTTTTCTATCCACTTGTGACTTTTTTGATGTTTTAGGGTGAGCTTTCGGTCATAGTTATAGTCAAACTTAATAATTTTTCATGGCCCTTTGAATATCCCGTTGATCTTGGCGTCGTTTGAGAGATTCTCTCTTGTCGTGGAGCTTTTTACCTTTACCCAGGGCTATACTTACTTTTACCCATCCTCTTTTGAGGTACATCTTCAAAGGTACTAAGGTTAAACCCTGTTGTTCTACTGTGCCAATTAACTTACGGATTTCTTGGCGATGCAGTAACAGCTTACGCGTGCGGCGCGGTTCATGATTAAAGTATTGTCCACTGGCATTATAGGGAGAGATGTGGACGTTAATCAGCCATGCTTCGCCGTCACGAATCAAAGCATAACCATCTTGGAGATTGACTCGACCTGCACGGATTGACTTCACTTCTGTTCCTGTTAACTCAACTCCGGCTTCATAAGTTTCCAGGATTTCATACAAATAACGGGCTTGACGGTTGTCACTAATAACTTTGTAACTTTCGCTTTTTTCGCTCATTGAAAATTAGATGTGCTTTAAATGTGGTTAATAAATAATTGAGACAGGCTGTTGAATTTATAGGAAGATAGATACAGCAGTTCTCAATTGAGTAGAGTAGGGTGATTCAAGATAAATCCATACCTCATCTGTATGAAATCCGCTGCATACTGACACCTAATCTAGTTTATCATCATTTTCAAACACTCAAATAACATCCTCGATAATTTCATACTTAATTATGTTTTGCAGACAAATTGAGTTTGTTAAAGATTAATCACTAAAGATTACTTAAGGTATGACTAGATGAAAATCGGTTAGCTATGCTATTGAGGTTTGATGAAGGAATACTTGGGAATCTTACTATTATTTGAGGCTGTAAAACTGAATTGTTTTCATCATAAATAATTAAGTAGATGTTTATTTAAACTTGTTCAGTTAACGCCAAACAAAAATAGAAATTTTGTTGGTTATTAAGTTACGCTCTCACATATATGGTTTTTGTCCAGTTTAAGATATATTATAAAATCGTCCCTAAACCATTGTCAGCTTACGCTGTAAGCTAATTATGTATAAATTCATAGTCAACCTCTACTTTTTTTTCATATTGCCGTACTAGAAATTTTTAATCAAAATGTCTAAAAGTGTTGATATTACGTCATTTAACGAAAGCACTAATAGGGTTGTTGTCATGGTCGAGCCATACAGCCAAAAAGCGCAAATACAGCAAGTTGTTTACCGCATTTTAGATGCCAATCTAGACCGCGCTCGTGAAGGCTTACGAATTATCGAAGAGTGGTGTCGTTTTGGGTTAAATAATGCTCAGTTACTTGGGGAATGCAAGTATTTGCGACAAGAGTTAGCTCACTGGCATACTGCTGAACTGCGGGCAGCACGGGATACACCAGGTGATCCAGGTACAGAGTTAACCCATCCCCAGGAAGAACAACGTTCTAGTATTAAATCGCTATTACAAGCAAATTTTTGTCGTGTCCAAGAAGCACTAAGGGTGCTAGAAGAATATGGCAAACTGTATCACCCGAATATGGGTAAAGCCTTTAAGCAGATGCGTTATCGGGTTTATACCCTAGAAAGTAGTTTAATGGGTTACCAACGTCATCAACTGCTGTGGCGATCGCACTTATATCTGGTCACTTCTCCCTCAGAAAGTTTGTTAACAACTGTAGAAGCAGCCCTCAAAGGTGGATTAACTCTGGTGCAATACCGCGATAAAACTGCTGATGACACGTTGCGTTTAGAACAAGCGATGAAATTACGGCAACTATGTCAGACCTATGGGGCCCTATTTATCATCAATGACCGCGTAGATATGGCTTTGGCAGTGGATGCCGATGGGGTACATTTGGGACAGCAAGATATGCCTATTGACACGGCTAGACAATTGCTAGGGCCTCAGCGCTTAATTGGCAGGTCTACGACAAATTCTGAAGAAATGCAAAAAGCCATTCTTGAGGGTGCAGATTATATTGGTGTCGGGCCAGTTTATGAAACGCCTACTAAAGCAAATAAACCTGCGGCTGGCTTAGAATACGTCAAATATGCTGCCCAAAATAGTTCCATTCCCTGGTTTGCCATTGGGGGGATAGATGCAAATAACATCAATGATGTGATTGATGCGGGCGCAGAACGTGTAGCGGTGGTAAGAGCGTTGATTCAAGCCGAACAGCCTACTTTAGTCACACAATATTTTCTTTCCCAACTGAACCGCGTCAAACCCGAACCAGCATTTTTTCCTCAGCATACATAAAGACAGCTTATGTCTAACCAGATTATCGTCCAGGTCAATGGAGAAAGTCGTAGTTGCTTGTCGCCAACTTTATTACCAGATTTACTGCAAGAGTTAGGTTTTAATCCTCGTTTGGTGGCGGTAGAGTATAACGGTGAAATTTTACATCGCCAATATTGGTCACACACACAAGTGCAGCCAGGCGATCGCTTAGAAATAGTCACCATTGTCGGTGGTGGTTAATTCAACAAAGCGTTGGGGAGAGGTTCAGATCTATATAGCGATCTATGCAAAGTTTTACGTCTGGCCAATTCTTTACCTTTGCGACCTAGTTGTTCTCGTAACTGCTGGTCTTGACACAATCGCTGGAAGGCTTGAAAAACTTCGTAGCCTGATTTGGGATTCACCAGAATGCCATTTTCTTCATGGCGAATTATATCAATGATGGAGCTTAAACGAGAGGCAATTACTGGTTTACCAAAATAACTCGCTTCTAAGTAGACCACACCAAAGCCCTGTACACGATTAACGGCTGTATCTAACAAAGTTAACATGGCAAAGATATCACAAGCTGCATAGTAGCCAGCTAATTCACGATCAGGTACATAGCCTGCAAAATGTACCCGTTGGTCTACTCGCAAGCGTTGTGCTAAAGATTGTAATACGGGTTCACAGGGCCCCTGTCCACAAATTATGTAGTGGACATCAATGCCAATAGTTAACAGCAGTGGTAAATTCTCAATTACCCGCTCAAAGCTTTTTTGCTTGACTAGCCTACCTACTGAGAGAATAACTAGTGCTGTTTCGGGAATATTATATGTTTCACGCACGCTTTGGCGTAAATCATCAAGATTGGTGGGATTGTGACCTACACCAAACTTTTCTGGTCTGACCACTGGTTGAATCACATGGGTAGGAGTTGCCAAGCGCAAAGAATTTCTCAGATAATCTTGTGTAACATAGCTATTACAGACAATACCTTCGGCGCGAGCTAAAGTCCATCTAAAGAGCGATCGCCCTACAGGATTATGTAAAATCTCAATAATATCCCTACCATGCAAATAAATAAAAAAGCGTATAGGTAATATATAGCTCAATAACAACAGTGCGGGAAACTCGTAGCTGTGTCCCCACTCTATATAACGGTAGTGATAACGAAAATATAGTTTAATAGCTAGCACAAACGAACAAATTAAATTGCAAGTAGGCTGCAACCAACTCCCGATAAAATTACCCAGCCAGTATCTCAGGTTGATCCAACGATATACGGAAAACTTTTGCTCTTGATCAAATACTTGATCTCCTGAACAACCTGCGGCTAATACAACCACTTTTTCTGGGTCTTGAAGACAGCGATTATAAATATATTCTCCAATTGCTGTTTTGCGTGGGAGAAATAAACTGGATATGACTAATATATCTGGGTATGCTGTTTTGTCTCGAACTTTTGAGGGCAAATGTGAAATATGTTCCATGTTAATTTCGCTAATTTTAATTTAAATAATGTGTAATTGTTAATACTAAAATGCAAATACACCAATTAACACTAGTCCCGCTAAGGGAAACTCAACAGTCAAAAAATTTTTCTTATAAACTTTTCATTGATTTTAAATAGTTGGGTGATTAAGGCAGTGCTGTAATTTGAAAGTTAATAACTCTTTAATACACTCAATTGTTTTTGTTTTTTGTCAGCCAAAATTTCCCCTAAGTATAAAATTAGCTGGCAATTGAGCTAAAACATCAATTACAGAATGAGGTATAACGTTTTGTGAATCTAAGGCAGATGCTACAACAGCAACAAGCTTATAAAGCTTCTGTGATTGGCAATTTCCGGATTTCCCATTTCTTCTGGCAACATTGTTGGCTCCTCAAATCATGCAGGCTATGGACACCATATCCACTATATGTTGAGCAAAAATTCCTGGTGATGATTTTGTGGGGGAATTCGCTGGCTCTATATCTAATTGTTCCCTCTTTTTCATGTTAGCCAACAGTTATGCTCAAAAAACTAGGAATTTACACATTTTCGTTAGTTTTTTTACAAACCTTAATTAATCCAACGATGGCAGAGATATTTGTAAACATGATAATCGCTTTGCAATACATAGCTTTGAAAAACATACTTCTCCATATATGTTTGAGCAAATGTATTACAAATATCTCATTTATATTCTAGAACATTTAATCTCAAGACATTATTATTGTTTCTGTGAAGTCTTGGTTGGTTATATTAGTGCTTGATAAATTTTACCAATTCATTTACGCAGCCAAAATTGATGAATTGTATAATTGTAATTTGCAAATAACTAGAAAATGCCAATTTTAGCTAATTTATAAATGATAAACTGCTACAAAAATGACTGAATTTAACTTTGCTAAACAGCGTATCTTAAATAACTTTGATTGTCATGCCAAAATGCCAAAAATTGCTTGATATCCTGGAATTTGTAGACGAAGTAATGATGATGTTGTTAGCAGTGCCTACTCTATTGGACTACAGTTAGCCTCAGAGGTAGAGGAACGTCAAAAAGTGAGCTATTTATCCTCAAGCAGTCCTAATTCTTGTAACTTCATACCAGTAGTCGAAGAAAATTTGCTCAACTACAGCTAAAATCAAGAAGAAAAATCAAGTTAAAGAGCAATTAGCCAGTTCTATGGAAGCACTAGAACTCAAACGCGAAATCGAAATATTGTCCGGTCGTCTGGGTAAAGCCCAGGACTATCTTTGACATACCTGCACTGACCGCCAAAATTCAAGACTTGGAGCAAATAGCAGCCCAGCCAGAATTCTGGAACGACCAAACCCAGGCACAGACAACGCTGCAAGAACTTAACGACCTCAAAGCTCATATCCAGCAATACGATCAGTGGCGATCTAGCCTAGAAGATACTAAGGCTGTAGTTGAGCTATTAGAGTTAGAAACCGATGAAGCATTATTGCAAGAAGCGGAATCTACAGTCAGTCAGCTTAACCGCGAACTCGATCAATGGGAATTACAACAATTACTTTCTGGCCCTTATGACGCGGAAGGGGCAGTGTTAACAATTAATGCTGGTGCTGGGGGTACAGATGCCCAAGACTGGGCTTTTATGCTGATGCGGATGTATACCCGTTGGGCAGAAGCTCACGGCTACAAGGTCAGTTTAGCCGAAGAGTCAGAGGGGGATGAAGCGGGAATTAAATCAGCAACCCTGGAAATTACTGGACGCTATGCCTATGGTTACTTGCGGTCAGAAACAGGCACACATCGCTTAGTGAGAATTTCGCCTTTTAATGCCAATGGCAAGCGACAAACTAGTTTTGCTGGCGTGGAAGTGATGCCGCAACTAGATAGTTCTGTGCAACTGGATATCCCAGAAAAGGATTTGGAAATCACCACATCTAGGGCTGGTGGTAAAGGTGGGCAAAATGTCAACAAAGTAGAAACGGCTGTGCGGATTGTGCATCTTCCTAGTGGTTTAGCTGTGCGCTGTACCGAAGAACGCTCCCAACTGCAAAATAAAGAAAAAGCCCTGGCTCGCCTAAAAGCAAAACTGCTGGTAATTGCCAGAGAGCAACGGGCCCAAGAAATTGCCGAAATTCGCGGTGATATGGTGGAAGCTTCTTGGGGTAACCAAATTCGCAACTATGTATTTCATCCTTACCAGATGGTAAAAGATTTACGTACCAATGCAGAAACAACTGCGATCGCGGATGTGATGAACGGTGATCTTGATCCATTTATTCAGGCTTATCTGCGACAAGAAAACCAGATCGTAGAAAGTACTCCTGCCTAAGAAAGTATGGGTAATGTGTAATCTTGTTACCCTTACCTATTTCTTAAAAAAGACAAAATGGCAATAAATGCCTAGGCAAACTGTTACATTTGTATACAAAAGAGGTTGTAATCAAGTTATTATGAGCAACTCGCCTTCCACAGAACCCAAACCTAGCTACGTCAAACTTGCCATGCGAAACATGGTACGCAAAGGTGGCACTTCTATGAAACATTTTGCCCTCACCACTGTAGGACTTTTAGCCGTCCTGGTGGGACTTGCCTATCTAACTCGTTAACTGCAAGAGGTAAGGGAGAGGGGAGCTAAGGAGAAAAATTGGATATTGGTTCTCCAATGAATCATAACTCACAGGGGTAAGGAGAGTTTGTCGGTGGTACTAGTTGAACTGGATGTACAGGATGTATTTGACCTATCATCCCCCAGAGAATCAATAAATTTGGGGCATAATGATAGTCAAGTTGCCACTCAAACTTGGGAAGACTGGTTTAGTTGCTGGATGGAAAATCTACAGCCTCATCTGCCTCCAGCCCCAAGTTATGAAATAGGAATGCGTTTAACAGACGACACAGAAATTCAAGCACTGAATACTCAATATCGTCATCAAAATAAACCGACAGATGTTTTAGCTTTTTCGGCATTAGAGGTAGATTGTCCTCAAAATCCGGAAATGCTGGCTGCGCCTTTGTATCTAGGTGATATTATCATTTCGGTAAACACGGCCCAACGTCAAGCTCAACAGCAAGGGCATAGTTTACCTACGGAATTAGCTTGGTTAGCGGCTCACGGCTTATTGCATTTATTGGGTTGGGATCATCCAGATGAAGAGGAGTTAATGAAGATGCTCAAGCAGCAAGTAGAATTACTGAAGGCAATTGGTATTACTATTGACATAGAATATTAAATATTTTTGAGGTCTGTAAGTGTTTATAATACTTCTGTAGAAAATTAGCTTAAAGTTAATTGCATCATTAAAAATCTGTGAAATTGCTCTGTAATTCCCCTATAGTTTCATTGTCAAGCTTATGTCCCAACAAGTTTCTCCTCCAACTACACCGAACTGCTTACCATCATTGATAACTAAGGAACGGGAACTGTCCTGGCAAGTGGCATCTAATTTATTTATCAGTTTTAAATATGCTTGGGCGGGAATCAGTTATGGTTTTCACACTCAGCGGAATTTTCGCATTCATCTAAGTGTTTGCGCCTTGGCGATCGCCTTAAGCATTTTCTTGCATCTGTCAGCAGTAGAGATTGCCATTATTGGTATAACTAGTGGTTTAGTTTTGGCATTAGAATTACTGAATACAGCGGTTGAGTCTCTAGTAGACTTGACAGTGAAGCAGACTTATCATGAATTAGCAAAAATCGCTAAAGATTGTGCGGCGGGTGCTGTATTAATTTCTGCTTTAGTCGCAGTATTAGTGGCTGGTACACTTTTGCTACCGCCTCTGGTAATTTTAATTATGTCAAATTTCTAAGTGTGCTTACTGATTTCACCCTGTCTGATGATATTTTTGTGACTGACATATATTTCAAAATGTCTTTTTGATGTTCAGCTCAGGCAGGGCATAATTTAACTCTGTACAATATTGATTATTAATCAAAATGACTTCCACGGCCGTTCGCAACTGGTGATAATTAAACATGATACAAGTTGTTAAACCAGGAGCTATAGGCAGTGATTATAGTTATCGATAATTACGACAGTTTTACATATAATTTGGTGCAGTATCTGGGAGAACTAGCAGCAGAATTTCCCGTAGCATCGGATATTAAAGTTTTTCGCAATGACAAGATATCAGTAGATGAAATTCGTGCCTTAAATCCTGAGGTTGTGGTGATTTCTCCTGGGCCTGGTCGTCCAGAAGATGCCGGTATATCCTTGGATGTGATTAAACAGCTAGGTCATAACTTACCCATTTTAGGTGTATGCTTGGGACATCAAAGCATTGGTCAAGTATTTGGTGGTAAAATTACCTCTGCTCCAGAGTTAATGCATGGTAAAACGTCTCAGGTATGTCACACTGGAGTAGGTGTTTTCCACGGATTAGAAAATCCTCTGGTTGCCACTAGGTATCATAGTTTAGTCATTGAACGTGAAACCTGTCCTGAAGACTTAGAAATTACTGCCTGGGTAGAAGATGGCACAATTATGGGGGTGCGACACCGGAACTATCCTCACATTCAAGGCGTCCAGTTTCATCCAGAGAGTGTCCTCACATCTTCAGGCAAGCAGTTACTGCGAAACTTTTTGGAACAGTTACAGTCGAGAGAGTAATTAATGAAACGACGACAGTTGATGGGCTATGCTGGGGCAGGGTTAGTCACAACTCTGGTGACTAGTTTGGGTTCCCACCAGAAAGCTGACGCACAATCTAGCGGTTTATCAGTTCAGTGGTTGGGTCATACTTGCTTTCTCTTTACTGGTGGTGGTGCCAGAATTTTAGTTAATCCATTTCAGACAGTTGGCTGCACAGCAGGTTATCGTCCGCCTAGAGTGCAAGCAGATTTAATATTGATTAGTAGTCAATTGCTAGATGAAGGTTACGTAGAAGGATTACCAGGAAGCCCCAAGTTAGTGTATGCACCTGGTGTTTACGAGTTCCAAGGTATTAAATTACAAGGAATTGCCATAGACCACGATCGCCTGGGTGGTAGGCGGTTTGGTATAAATACTGCTTGGAGATGGCAACAAGGTGGGATTAATATTCTACATCTAGGTGGAGCTGCTGCACCGATTTCCACTGAGCAAAGAATTTTGATGGGACGACCTGATTTGGCATTAATTCCTGTCGGTGGCAGTGATAAAGCTTACAACGCTCAAGAAGCCAAGCAAGCGACTGAGGTATTAAATCCTAGGTTGATCATTCCCACTCATTACCGCACTCAGGCTGCTGATGCTGCTAGTTGTGATATTGCCCCTGTGGATGAATTTCTCAATTTGATGCAGGGGGTAACAGTACGTCGTAGTAACACGGATACTGTGAACATTACCTCAGGAAATTTGCCAGAAAGTAGTGTAATTCAGCTTTTGAGTTATAGATTTTAAACAAAGGAGTGGGGAGTAGGGAATAGGGAGTAGGGAGTAGGGAGTAGGGAGTAGGGAGTAGGGGGGAAGATTGTGGGTTAGTACCAACATCTTTGTTTTGTTTCATTTTCCTCTTCCTTATCCCCCCATCTCGCTAGTCCCCTACTTACTTAAAACCTGACTTAGGGCGGTTAAAAGTTGGTCAACACTTTCTGGTCGACTATTAAAACCCATCAGTCCGACACGCCAGACTCGACCAGCTAATTCGCCCAGACCACCGCCAATTTCAATGTTATGTTCATTGAGTAACTGCCGAGCGATCGCTTTACCATCTACACCCTCTGGAATGCAGACAGTAGTTAGGGTGGGCAGTCGATATTCTCGCTCAACGTGCATACTTAATCCTAAGTCTTCCAGTCCTTCCCAGAGATACTCAACATTCTTTTGATGACGCTGCCAGCAGTTGGCTAATCCTTCCTCAGCAACTAAACGCAGGGCTTCTCGCAACCCATAGTAAAGGTTAACTGGTGCGGTATGGTGATAGGTGCGTTCACTACCCCAATACTTACCCAATAACGACATATCTAAATACCAATTTGCCACCTTTGTACGCCGCTGCTGCAATTTTTCCGCTGCCCTAGCACTCATGGTAAAAGGCGAAGCCCCAGGAGAACAACCCAATCCTTTTTGACTACAACTATAGGCTAAATCAACTCCCCAAGCATCCAAAAATATAGGAACACCACCTAAACTTGTAACGGTATCTACCAGCAGTAAAGTACCAAATTCCCGGCAAATCTCAGCCACTCCTTCCAAGGGCTGACGCGCGCCTGTAGAAGTTTCGGCATGAACCAAAGCCAAAATCGTCGGACGATGAGTTTCTATAGCTGCCTTGAGTTCATCTAAACTGAAAACTTGTCCCCAGGGTTTAGTCATGGTTCGCACATCTGCACCATATCGCCCAGCCATATCTACCAGGCGATTGCCAAAATAACCAGCGACACCAATTAAAACCACATCACCGGGTTCTGTGACATTGGCGATGGTGGCTTCCATTGCAGCTGAACCGGTACCACTAACCGCGATGGTGAGAGGATTTTCTGTTTGCCAAACATAGCGTAACAGAGATTGAATCTCATCCATCAGTTCCAAAAAAGCTGGGTCAAGATGCCCCACGGGTGAAGTACTCATGGCCTGGAGAACTGCGGGATGGGCATTGGATGGCCCGGGCCCCAATAATAGACGGGATGGGATTTCTAAAGGTTTGAGTTGTAAGCGCTGACTATCGTTAATTGAAATGGTTGGCGTCATAATTTGTCTTCGCCTAGACGATACTTACCGCATCATAGAGCGATCGCATCCCCAATGTTTTAAATAAATCCATCATTTGCTGGAAGCCGCAACAACAACAAGGCTTTACAGTAAAGTATATCTAGCCTCTAGCCCCTTATATTATGATTTTTTCAGGTAAACGACCAAATAATTTGGGTGTGAACAACGGCAAATTAGCACCTTGTCCCAGTTCACCTAACTGTGTTTCTAGTCAGAGTACAGATGCACAACATCAGATTGCCCCACTGACTTTTACCACTAATCCTCAACAGGCGATCGCTAATCTCAAAAATATCATTCAATCTTTACCTAGAACTAAAATAATTACGGAAACAGAAGATTATATATATGCAGAATTTAAGAGTGCTTTAATGGGATTTGTCGATGATGTAGAGTTTTATTTAGATCCTCAAGCTAATGTCATTCATGTGCGTTCAGCTTCCCGCTTAGGTCAGAGTGACTTGGGTGTTAATCGTCAAAGAATAGAGACTATTAGAGCCAAATTTCAGTAATTGCAGTTGGCTGGTAATTGGTAATGGGCTGTGTTAATTACCCATTATCAATTTCCTTTAACTTAAGTCAAATGAGCCACCCATAGCACATTTCATATGGATGAGGGTATATCGCTCTAGCCTCTAGTCTTTAGTCCAAGTGATAAACACTGTAACTCAGTCTAATACCCTACACCAGCGACACTGGGAACATAACCGTTGTTAGCAAACCGCTCTGCAATAATTTGTTGATATGCTGCCTCATAACCATCGACCATATTTTGCAGACTAAAATGCTTTTCTACATGTTGCCGACATTCATGACGGTCTATATCTGCTACTTTGTCAAGAGCAGTAATAAAATCGTCTACATTCTCGCAGAGAAATCCCGTTTTACCGTGAGAAATAACTTCTACAGTAGATCCTAATTTCATAGCAATAACTGGCGTACCTGCTGCCATTGATTCAACCATCACTAACCCAAAAGGTTCTCGCCAGGTAATGGGGAATAAAGTTGCTACAGCACCTCCCATTAACACATTTTTTTGTTGATGATTAGCTTCACCTAAATACTCAATTTGCTTACCATCAATGTGTGGTTGGATTTCTTGTTCATAATATTCTTGATCCACCACATCTACTTTACCTGCGATTTTCAAATGCCAACCAGTGCGTTTAGCAATGGCGATCGCTAGGTGAGTACCCTTCTCGGGTGATATCCTGCCTAAAAAGGCCAAGTAAGGTGGATTATCCGGTTGGGAATAAAACTTATAACTACTAACATCGATTCCGTTGTAAACCGTGGCTGCATAGTTTAATCCTAGCCTCATTTCCCTCTGGGCATTGGAAATACTCACAAAAGGTTGATGTTTCGCATATTGAAACATCTTTTCGTTATCAGGCGTAAAAATACCGTGTAAGGTGTGAATTGTAGGAGTTTTTACAAGATTTGCATAAGGTAGTGCCGAACAGCATACATGGGAATGAATAATATCAAACTCTTCTGCGCGTTCATATACTAAACCCAATTGCAACATTTCATAAATAGTATGTTCCTTAACATCAGGATCGAGTCGTAAAGCACGGGGATGAACCGATACTAGCTTTGCTAGACTGATAGAATCACCCGATGCAAATAAAGTTACTTCATGTCCACGTTTTACTAATTCGTCGGTTAGCAAACCCACGACTAACTCTATGCCCCCATATGCTGTAGGGGGTACTCTCTCAGCTAATGGAGCAATCTGAGCAATTCGCATTACAAACCTCCTAAAAAAAATAATATCTGAATTAAGTATCTGTTTGTTATGTCAGTAGTGCTTATGAATAATTCATTTAGCTAAACAATTCCTTTTAAAGCATTAACAATTATGCATAAGTACTTTACAGATTTTAAGCCTTGAATTGGAGAGTTTTTGTCTATCTTAGTAGGGAATTGTACCTCTTCTAAAGAGGTAGAAAGTGGACTTATTTTATGAAGGCTTAATTTTAAAAATTTATATTTCCCAATTTTTAGCGATTATATTGAGGGAATATGGTAATTTTACAGCAATAAATAATGTCTGAAAGAAAGTATTTGCTTCATTATGGTTTTATCCTGGCGGCAGCTTTACCGCTGTTTATTTATGAAAATTAGATATAATGAAGAAATTTATTTCTCAAGATAGACTTACTTACTAACTCTATCTTTATTGGTTTCAGAATGGCATTGACGTTAAATGTTATGTAAAATACAATACTTAAAGTAAAAAATAACTAAATATTCAACATAACATTAACGATGAATATTGCTCCTACCCCCAAAAAACCGCGTGTCCCTTGGCAGGCGGTTTTATCAGTAATTGTATTTATATTTATGTACCTGCCTATACTAGTTTTAGGTTTTTATAGCTTTAATGAATCACCCTACAGTGCCACTTGGCAAGGATTCACCCTCGACTGGTATCGCCAATTATTTAGCGATGAGCGGGTTTTATCAGCTTTGAAAAATAGTTTAATAGTTGCTAGTTGTGCAGTAGGTATTTCCTCAGTGCTAGGAACCTTCATGGCAGTAGGACTAGCACGTTATCAATTCCCTGGTAAAAAATTATATCGTGGTATTTCTTACCTACCATTGATTATTCCCGATATTGCGATCGCAGTGGCTACACTAGTGTTTCTCGCAGCCTTCGCCATTCCCCTGAGTTTATGGACAATTATCGCGGCACATATAGTATTCTGCCTTGCTTATATTGGACTTGTGGTGTCTTCACGCCTGACAAACTTAGACCCCCACTTAGAAGAAGCAGCATTAGATTTAGGCGCTACACCAATCCAAGCATTTATTAAAGTATTACTACCTCAGTTAATGCCTGGAATTATCGCTGGTTGTTTGCTAGCTTTTGTCCTCAGTTTAGATGACTTTCTCATCGCCAGTTTTACAGCAGGTAGCGGTTCAAACACATTGCCAATGGAAATTTTTAGTCGCATTAGGACAGGAGTCAAGCCTGACATTAATGCGCTGAGTATTCTCTTGATTTCAGTGTCGGCAATTTTTGCTATTATTGCTGAATTAATTCGGGCTTTTGGTGAAAAAAAGTAACCATTAGTTATTGTGTGCAATTACTAGTACTACGAGCATACCCTTGACAAACTCAATAATTTTGTCTTATTATTTTGTCTGTAAGGAAAATATATAAATTCATATATAATTCTTATATATACTTATATTTAAAAGTACCCAACAACAAGACATCAATAAATCAAATGACTGCATTTATATTATCTAGTGTAAGTATATATGCAGGTGTATCTTTGTGCATAGTTACTGGTCTAGATATATATTTTCAATTTGATAGATAGTATTGGGGCTGACTTTGGAAAAGATGCTATTTCCCCCTCATTATGCAAATCTGCCAAAATCCCAATTGCTCAAATCCATTCAACCCTGAAGGTAACAGATTTTGCATGAGTTGCGGACAAAGTAACTTTGGCAAATTTCTCAGAAATCGCTATCGCGTATTGAGCCTATTAGGAGAAGGTGGATTTAGCAGAACTTACGCCACAGAAGATGCGGATAGGCTTAACGCTCCTTGCGTTATCAAACAATTTTTTCCGCAAGTCCAAGGAACAGCACAACGCAATAAAGCAGCAGAATTTTTCAAAGAAGAAGCATTTCGACTATATGAATTAGGAGAAAACCATACCCAAATTCCCCGATTATTAGCTTACTTTGAACAAGCTTCTAGTTTATATCTTGTCCAAGAATTTATTGAAGGACAAACACTATTAACAGAAGTTCAACAAAAACCCTTTAATGAACAGCAAATTCGTCAACTGTTAACTGATTTATTACCTGTTCTTGAATTTATCCATGCCTCTAATGTAATTCATCGAGATATCAAACCAGAAAATATCATTCGGCGACAAAGTGATGGTAAACCAGTATTAATTGACTTTGGTGGTGCTAAACAAGTAACACAAACTAGTTTAGCTAGACAAGCTACGGTTATTTATACCATTGGTTATGCTCCATCTGAACAAATGGCTGGTTTTCCTTGTCATGCTAGTGATTTATATTCCTTGGGCGTAACTTGCGTGCGGCTGTTAACTCAATGTTTGCCTTTACAAGATACTTACGGACAGATTAATGATCCTCTTTATGATGCCATGAATGCTCATTGGTTATGGCGAGAATATTTACAAAAAAAAGGAATTGTTATCAGCGAAGATTTAAGTAAAATCTTAAATAAATTAGTCAAACATTTACCTAGTGAAAGATATCAATCAGCTACAGAAGTTATCAATGACTTGAAAGCTACAAAACAATCTGTTGTTGAACCAAAAATTGCGGTAAATTCTCATCCTACCTTAATCCGATTACCACTATTAACCAAAAAAACCACACCTCCCTTACCTGCTTTAGAAACCTATGAATTTGAAGTAGTCACAGTAGACACAGCCGGAAGAGAAGTCAACCGCGATCGCCTCAAGTCCAAATTCTTTGCAGAAGCTCTCAATAAGTCAATTACACTAGAGATGGTATCGATTCCCGGTGATACTTTTATGATGGGTTCGCCAGAGTTTGAAGGAGATGCTGACGAACGTCCTCAACACAAAGTCACCCTCAAACCATTTTTTATGGGTAAATTTCCCATCACTCAAGCACAATGGAAAGCCGTAGCAGCTTTACCTAAAGTCAAACAAGCTTTAAATCCCTACCCTTCTAAATTCAAAGGTCTAAATCGACCAGTAGAAAATGTATCTTGGTATGAAGCTGTAGAATTTTGTGCCAGACTATCAGAGAAAACTGGCCGCGAATATCGTTTACCCAGCGAAGCCGAATGGGAATATGCATGTCGTGCGAGAACTACAACATCTTTTCACTTTGGCGAAACTGTCACCTCTGATTTAGTCAACTGTAGTAGCGATACTAATAGTGGGGAAGCAAAAAGCAAATTCCGTAAAGAAACAACCGATGTCGGCAGTTTTCAGGTAGCCAACGCTTTCGGATTATATGATATGCACGGGTTAGTGTGGGAATGGTGTGCTGATGCTTGGCACAATAATTATCATGACGCACCCGCAGATGGAACCGCTTGGGAAGTCGAAGGTGATGTTTATCGCCGAGTATTACGTGGCGGTTCTTGGAATTTTAGTGCAGAACTTTGTCGTAGTGCTAGCCGGAGTTGGAATGAATCAGATGGTGGATTGAGGATATGCGGTTTTCGCGTTGTCTTTTCCGCAATTTGATCAGGCCAATTTTTTAACCCCCTGCGGGTATGGCTGCGCTCCATACATGATTTGATTTTCCGTCTTTACTCGGTTATCCGCAAGTTCGTAATTACAATGGCTGATGGAATGAGCGGATCTGCCGAACAGTGAGAAAATTTGAGATTATATATAAAATCATAAATACCGCAGGTAATACAATAGACATATAATAAACACTTAAATAAGTCCATGAGTAAGATAAATATTTACAAGTTTGCCAATAAATTTACATGGAAATAGCATATGGGATTTTATTCACAAAAAATACTGCCATATCTGCTTGATTGGTCTCTATCTGACCCAAATATTGCCAAATATAGAAAAGATATTTTGGCACAAGTCAAAGGGGAAGTCTTAGAAATTGGTTTTGGTACAGGTTTAAATCTTTCTTACTATCCTCAAGGACTGGAAAAGTTGGTCACAATTGATTCTAATCCAGGAGCTAATAAATTAGCAGAAAAGCGGATTCAATCATCCTCTATTACAGTCGATAATAAAGTTTTGAATGGTGAAAATTTACCAATGTTAGATAATACCTTTGATAGTGTAGTAAGTACATTTACTTTATGTAGCATTGCCAAAGTTGAACAGGCTTTAAAAGAAGTATATCGAGTCTTGAAACCGGGTGGACAGTTCTTTTTTTTAGAACATGGATTGAGTAATGAACCAAAAATTCAAGTTTGGCAAAACCGATTAACACCAATACAGAAAATTATTGGAGATGGTTGTCATTTTAATCGTAATATTAGACAACTCGTGGAGTACCAGTTTGATAATGTCCAGCTAGAAGAATTTGTGGGTGAAAATTTACCAAAAATTCCGGGTTACTTATATAAAGGAGTAGCAATAAAGGCGAATTAGTACCGTTACCTCTAAGTCAAAACTACAAAGGGTTTTATTGTAAAATTTTAACCTGCTATACTTATTGTAAATCCAAAAATTCCCACAGGCAAAACAAAAAATTTATGATGCTGCAATAGTAGCGCTCAAACTTGCATTGGAAATATAAAAAGAGTGTAGTGGCTAAGTTGCTATCTGCCCCTTGCCAGAAATTGGTATTGAAAATTTGATTAAAATATTAAAAGAGTAGATTACAACATAAAAATTTAGATACTTCACACCTAGCAACATTTAATTTCATCAATAGTGAGGATGCCAAGTTATAAATATCTTACCCTAGACCTTCCCCGTAACTCAGTATTTCAATAAACGATTATATTTACATTAAGATTCAGGTGACGGAGTACAATAGTCAACCTAAAATTAAAGAAGAGATAAAGTGACGATGGGTGCATAATTACAAATTGTTGAAATGGTCTAACCAAGAGGATGACGAATGTCGCAACCAAAATTGGTATGAAAACACGCAAAAGATCAACTCAGCACAATTTTCACAAATCAAGGCATTTCTAGATTTTTAAGAAACTCCCCACGCATCTATATCGTCTTTAAGCAGGCTGCTCCTCTGAACAACACTATCTCAGTCCTCAGACAGAAAGGTTTTAAAATATGAACGACCAACAAGGATCTAACCGTATTTCTTCAGGTGTAATTGCAGCAGTTTCCGCAGCAGTCGTGGCGGTGGGTGGTGGAGTAGCTTGGCTGACCACTCAACAACAGACGCCTACACCAACCAGCCCATCTCAAACCATCAGACAGCCTCAGCAATCAACGACCCAGCCAGGTAACGAACAAACAGCGAATATTTATTGGCTCAGACCAAGAGCTACAACTGTTGATTTAGTTCCCCAGCCAGTCCAAATAGCTGCTACACAGCCCAATCAAGTGTTAGAAACAGCTTTCCAAACTTTATTAGCCGGGCCAACCGAAGGAACAGATTCGACCACTATCCCCCAAGGAACCAAGTTGTTGGGTTTGAAAACCGAAAATGATGAAGTTCATGTAAATTTATCTGAAGAATTTACCAGTGGTGGTGGTAGTACTTCAATGGTTGCACGTGTCGGGCAAGTCGTTTACACAGCTACCACCTTAAATGCCAACGCCAAAGTTTACATAGACATCAATGGTCAACAGTTGAATGTTTTAGGCGGTGAAGGGGTGGAATTACAACAGCCACTAACTCGTAAAAGTTTCGAGGAAAATTACCCACTTTAGTTCAGATAACAGTTATCAGCTATCAGTTATCAGTCTAGGCAGTGTTTACTGATAACTGACAACTGACTTAGCTTTTGCCATTCAGCACGCGAAAACTGCGGGCTTGATTTTCTAGCCTTGTGGCAAGGCGATCGCACACCCGATTACATAATTCAAAAATCATTTCATCTTCCACCCGATAGTAAGCGCAAGTCCCTTCACTGCGGCGGCTAAGGATTCCTGCTTGCCACATTACTTTCAGGTGTTTGGACACATTAGCCTGAGAAGTCTGTGTTGCCTCTACCAATTCTTGCACGCATTTTTCTTCATCCCGTAGTAAGTGCAGCAGCCGGAGGCGCATCGGTTCACTTAAAAGGCTGAAGTATTCGGCTACTTGTTGCACCACTTCCGGTGGTACAGGCAACGCTTGTTTCATCAGGATTGACCCGCAAGAACAGACAATTTTACAAATGACTCATTGTGATATCAATGACTCACTTGATATATACATTAATACCTAATCGGGGTTAATTCGCATCAAAGGTTGACCATATTCCACTGGTTCGCCATTTTGGACAAGAATTTCCATTACTTGTCCAGATACTTCAGCCTCGATTTCATTCATCAGCTTCATAGCTTCAATGATACAGACTGTTTGACCACTACGAACGCGATCGCCCACTTCCACAAAAGCAGCCTCACCCGGTGCTGGAGCGCGATAAAACGTTCCTACCATTGGGGAATCTACTTCTACTAGTCTCTTGTCAATCGTGGAGGAGGAATTAGCTGACATCTGCACGCTAGAAGCAGTTGCAGCATTATCTAAGCGACCTGTTACCGCCTCCATATTTTGATTTGGTGTTGCTGGGTTTCCAGTTGGGGAAACCGATGTCAATCCCGAACCAACCACACCGCTTACAGCTGCTTGACTAACTGACAAAAATTGATTGCTAAAACTAACCGACTTACGCACCGTTAGTTCAAAGTCATCGCTTTTGAGCGTTACTTCGGCAATATCTGTTTGCGCGATCGTTGCCAGCAGTTGGCGGATTTCATTAAAGTCCAATGGCACAGTTTTTATTACCTCGACCTATCCGTAAATAAGAATCTTAAGTGTGGCAGGGATTTAATCCCTGATGCAGGGACTGTAATCGGAATTTGCCCTGATGAAATTAAATTTATTCCCTGCCTAAATATTTATCCTCACGGGTATCAATTTTGATACGTTCCCCCTGAGCAACAAACAATGGAACCATGACAGTAGCTCCGGTTTCTAGGGTGGCTGGTTTAGTACCACCGGTAGCCGTATCACCTTTGACACCTGGATCTGTTTGCACAATTTCCAAAACCACCGAGTTGGGCAGTTCTACTTCTAGCACTTGCTCTCCCCAACGAATAACGTTGACTTCCATACCTTCTTTGAGGTACTTCACGCGATCGCCAATTTGCTCCACGCTCAATCTATTTTCTTCGTAGGTTTCCATATCCATAAAGACGAACTCTTCGCCCTCTTTATAGGTATGCTGCATCGTGATTTTTTCTAGAGTAGCTTGCGGTACTGTTTCCCCAGCCCGGAAAGTTTTTTCTAGTACCTTTCCAGTTTGAACACTTTTGAGAGTTGTCCGGACAAAAGCAGAACCTTTACCTGGCTTAACATGGAGGAAATCTACCACTCGCCATACAGACCCATCTAACACAATTGAGACACCGGGTCGAAAGTCGTTACTAGAGATCATGAAACTTGCAAATTTGGGAAGACAATCGGCATTTATTGTACCCTTCCAGCGTTGTAATTAGTCATTAATCGTTGAGTAACTTAGTTAAAGGGGACTGGGAACAGGAGCAAGAAGCAGGGGAGCAGGGGGAGAAGAAGTTGACTCATGACACAATTACGAATTACGAATTACGCATCTCCTGACTCAGCACTCCTAACTGTGGGAAGATGGTTGATGGGTTACGCCTAGTGAACAATTTGATGCTGCATTTGAGCCATCCCATCATGTTTAACATATTAAAATCCTGGCTGAAGAACAGCCTAATGGCAATATTGTTAGTAACAATATTTTTAGGCATAAATACAGCTGGCTGGACTCCTTCCAGTAATGCCGCCCTGCCATCTGGAAATGCAATTACTGACGGCAAGGCTTTATTAAGGTATGCACTTCCGATAGACAATAAACCAGTCCGGAAACTGCAAGCCAGTTTAGAAGACATCTCCACCCAGTTGCGAGCCAATAGACGCTGGGGTGCTATTTCCAAAGACCTCAGTCAAGCATCCCGGGTTCTCGATAAACCTTCCCAAATCCTAGCAAGCGTTCCCGCAGAACGCCAACCCCAAGCCGAAGCTTGGATTACTGAATTAAAATCTGGTGTAGATTCACTCCAAGAATCTGTCAAAGCCAAAGATAAAGAACAAATCCTCGAAGGCAGAAACAAACTGCTGAATATTGTTACTCAATTGGAAGAGTCAATGGTGACGGAATTTCCTTTTGAAGTGCCTACTGAGTACAGTAACCTCCCTCAACTCAAAGGTCGGGCCACCGTGGCTATGAAAACCAACAAAGGTGAGTTAACCCTTGTGGTAGATGGTTATAGCGCCCCCGTCACATCTGGCAACTTTGTGGATTTAGTACAGCGAGGTTTTTATGACGGCTTAGAATTTACCCGTTCGGAAGAATCTTACGTACTACAAACCGGAGATCCACCAGGAAAAGAAGTAGGTTTTATTGACCCCAAAACTGGCAAATACCGTGCTATTCCCTTAGAAGTTTTGGTGGAAGGTGACGCAGAACCGACTTATGGCATTACTCTAGAACAAGCAGGTCGTTATCTTGATATGCCAGTTCTGCCTTTTTCTTCCTTTGGCGCATTAGCAATGGCTCGCCCTGAAACTGAAGTAAATGGTGGTTCCTCACAATTTTTCTTCTTTTTGTTTGAGCCAGAACTCACCCCCGCCGGACGCAACCTGTTAGACGGACGCTATGCCGTTTTTGGTTATCTCACCGAAGGCAAGGAAATTTTGGACACACTCAAAGCAGGTGACAAAATTGAATCGGCAACTGTAGTTCAAGGCATCGAAAATTTAGTTGAACCACAAGCAGTGTAAAATTTAGTTCGTAGTCAGCACTTTAGTGCTTAATTAGGCGCTTAAGCGCCTACTACGAGCGGGGACAATGACAATGACTAAAGTTCAAGATATCGGCGAACAAGGTCTTTTAGCCAAATTGCAAAGCTTTTGTCCCCCAGAAGTAATTGGGGATGACGCAGCAGTACTTTTAACCGCACCAGGACAATCTTTGGTAGTGACAACGGATGTGATGGTTGATGGCGTGCATTTTAGCCATGACACTACATCCCCAGAAGATGCTGGTTGGCGGGCTGCGGCTGCTAATTTATCAGATTTAGCGGCAATGGGGGCTTTTCCTTTAGGCATCACTGTGGGGTTGGGACTTCCTGGAGAAGTAAGCGTAAGTTGGGTAGAACGTTTATACCAGGGAATGACAGAATGCTTGCAACAATACAATACATCAATTGTTGGCGGTGATGTCGTGCGATCGCCTGTGACGACCCTATCTATCACTGCCTTTGGTCAAGTTCATCCCCATCAAATTATCCGTCGTGCTGCTGCCCAAGTAGGGGATGCGATCGTGGTTACTGGCATTCATGGAGCCTCCCATGCTGGCTTACAACTGCTTTTGCACCCCGAACTCAAACAAAACTTGACTGATGCAGAATATATCAGCTTAATCAAAGCCCATCAGCGTCCACAACCACGCTTAGATGTCCTACCCATACTCTGGCCAATTCTCGAATCCTACTCCCCATCCCCTCATCTTCCCATTGCCGGCATGGATAGTAGTGATGGTTTAGCAGATGCGATTTTACAAATTTGCCGTGCAAGTGGTGTTGGTGCTATCCTCGAAAGTCAAAAAATCCCTTTACCATTGGCTTTTAGCCACTGGGTGACACCAGCACAAGGGCTAGAATATGCTCTTTACGGTGGCGAAGACTTTGAATTAGTACTGTGTTTACCAGAAATAGCTGCAAATACTTTAGTACAAAAATTAGGTAATGGTGCAGCTATAGTCGGCACGATTACAGCCAGTTCACAAGTACTTCTACAAGATAAACATAAAAAAATCCCCGACCAAGTTTTAAATCTCAATCGGGGATTTCAACATTTCTGTCAATAGCCCATAATCAAAAGTGAATACTGAAGTTCTTCACTAATGACCAATGACTAATGATTTACCCTGCTTGTCCTGAGCGTAAGCCGAAGGAAGCACAGCCGTAAAGCCTACGCCATAGCTGCGCTTACAGCGGTAGCGTCTCGTAGAGAAGGGCTAATAACTAATAACTAAGCCCACTTTGAGGCTACTAGTTCTGCCAAGTCCAGAACTCGCTGGCTGTAACCCCACTCGTTGTCGTACCATGCCATTACTTTTACTAGGTCATTGCCCATCACTAAAGTCAAGCTAGAATCGACAATTGAAGAAGCGTCGCTACCTTGATAATCAGATGATACTAATTGTAGTTCGCTGTAATCCAAGATACCTTTGAGTGGGCCTTCGGACGCATCTTTGAGAGCTTGGTTCACTTCTTCAGTAATAGTACGCTTCTCAACCTGAACTACGAAATCTACCATTGAGACGTTCGGGGTAGGTACCCGTAATGCAACACCATTCAGCTTGCCTTTAAGATCTGGAATTACCAGCGCTACTGCTTTTGCCGCACCGGTGGAGGTGGGAACAATGTTGATGGCTGCTGCCCTTGCCCGTCGCAAATCCCGGTGAGAAGCGTCTAATAAACGCTGGTCACCAGTGTAGCTATGGGTGGTGGTCATTGTGCCTTTAATGATCCCGAATTTATCATTCAAGACTTTGGCGATGGGAGCCAAGCAGTTGGTAGTGCAGCTGGCATTACTGATGATGTTGTGCTTGTTGTGGTCATAATCGTGATGGTTAACGCCCATTACAAACGTGCCATCCTCGTTTTTACCAGGGGCAGTGATTAAAACCTTTTTGGCACCTGCATTCACATGCTTAAGTGCCCCGTCCTTGCTAGTAAATACGCCTGTTGCTTCGATTACCAGATCAATTTCCCATTCTTTCCAGGGCAAGTTTTCTGGGTTGCGATCGGATACGCATTTAATGGTTTTACCGTTAACGATGATTGAATTATCATCGGCCGTAATGTCAGCATTCTTTAACTTCCCAAGCATTGAATCATACTTTAGGAGGTGAGCATTGGTTCTAGGATCTGATGTGTCATTAATAGCAATAAGGTCGAGATTGCTATTTTCTCTGCCCACCCAACAACGTGCAAAGTTACGACCGATGCGCCCGAAACCGTTTATTGCGACTCTAATCACAGTGTCTTACCCTCTGTATTTATGCCTATAAATTGATATCTTTGACCCCAATCATATCGCAAAGGGGGGGGGTATTAATAACCGGAAAGTGTTAGATCAATAAAAAAAAAACATATTTTATTCAGGTTTACCTGAGTAGAGCTTGTGAATCATGATGTAGGATCTAACCCCTTCGGGGACTAAATAGTCAATTGACTGGCCTTCGCGGCAAAGGTTACGAATAAGACTTGACGAAAGTTCCAGTAAAGGTGTATTCAAGAGTTGCCAGTGAATGGTTGGTGACTGCTGCCTTAGTTGTTGCTCCACTTCCTTGCAGATTAACTCGCTTTGAGCTATAGTCTCACCACCTAGCAGTCGGGGTGCGATTAACCAATCACACATTGGTGCTAGTTCGTGTCCACGGTACCAACGGGGTAAGGTTTGGAAGGTATCTAAACCCACAATCCAGTACCAGTGAGTATTTGAGTAAAAAGTAGATAAGTCAATCAAGGTATTGATGGCGTAAGAACTCCCAGAGCGATTTGTCTCTACTAGGGAAACAGTAAACGCTGGGTTATCTCTTGTAGCTAATTGCAGCATTGCTACGCGATGCTCAAACAAAGTCGCTTGTTTATGAGGAGGATTGAGTGATGGCACCCAAATTACTTTTTTTAGGGGTACTTGATACAAAGCTGTCTGAGCTATGAGCAAGTGTCCCCAATGAACTGGATCAAATGTGCCACCAAAGATTGCTATTTGCTGCATTCATCTCATGCCTAGACTTGATGCAATTAAAAACACTTTCAATACTAATGTACTATTTTATTCAATTTACGTTTGAGCTTAATGGAATTTAAAAACTTGTTTCACTACCAATGTATTACAGTAGCCAATACCAGTAAGGAATTGAGAAATATGTATTTGAAACTACAAGAATTTCTGTCCCGATACAGCAGAAATTTTCCGAATAATCTTAACAAGAGTTCAGAAATAGCAAAAACCTCCAACAAAGGTAAAATCATTCTCAATCAGCAAAACAACAGAGGAAAATAATCCAAACATCGGGTATAAACAAGATGCAGGGACAGTTACGGTAAAAATCAAATTCCTGTTATGATACGCGTGTCATTTGTGATTATGGTGTGGTGTAAGAGGAGCAATCAATGAGTAATTTTGTAGATTTTGGCGGCAGACCATTTCATTTCATTGGAATTGGTGGCATAGGTATGTCTGCCCTGGCATACGTTCTAGCCAAGCGTCAACTGCCAGTGTCAGGTTCTGACCTTCGTCCAAATCATATTACGCGCAAGTTAGAATCTATCGGAACACATATTTTTGGAACACAAGAGGCCAGTAATCTGGGATTCTTTGTTTCTAGTGAATCAGCTAATAGAGTATTATTAAACTCACAAGAAATATTACCTACTGTTACCAAGTCAACACTGCCTCAAGTTATTTGTTCAACAGCAATTAACGCTAATAATTTGGAATACAAAGCAGCACTGGAATTAGGCTGTCCAATTTTTCATCGTTCAGATGTCCTAGCTGCCTTGATTTGTGATTATCGTAGTATCGCAGTGGCAGGAACCCACGGTAAAACTACAACCAGTAGCATGATCGGCTATATGCTATTGCAAGCGGGTTTAGACCCAACAATTCTTGTAGGTGGTGAAGTTAATGCTTGGGAAGGAAATGCTCGATTGGGACAAAGTGAATATCTGGTAGCTGAGGCAGATGAATCTGATGGTTCTCTGGTGAAACACGCCCCAGAAATAGGCATTATTACTAATATTGAACTTGATCATCCTGATCACTATGACACCTTAGAAGAAGTAATTGACATCTTTCAAACATTTGCATCTAGTTGTAAAACCGTCATAGGTAGTATTGATTGTGAGACGGTACGCGATCGCCTCAAACCGACAATCACCTACAGCCTCAACCCAGAGACAGAGGCAGACTATACCGTTAGTAATATTGAATATCGCCATGATGGCACCACAGCTTTAGTTTTGGAGAAAGGTAAAGCTTTAGGAGTATTGAAATTAAGACTGCTGAGTCGGCATAATCTAAGTAATGCTCTGGCTGCGGTAGCTGTTGGTCGAGTTGTAGGCTTAGAATTTGGGGCGATTGCCAAGGGTATTGCCACCTTTGAAGGTGCAAGACGTCGCTTTGAGTTTCGGGGAGAAGTTGACGGCATTACCTTCATTGATGACTATGCTCATCACCCTAGCGAAATTCGCGTTACTTTGGCTGCCGCACGCCTGCAAGCAAGGCCAGGGCAAAGAGTGGTTGCTATTTTCCAACCCCATCGCTATAGTCGCACACTGACCTTTTTAGAAGAATTTGCCGAATCATTTACTTACGCCGATTTAGTTGTGCTGACAGATATTTACAGCGCCGGAGAACCCAATTTAGGGCAAATTAGCGGTGAGCAACTGGCAGCAGAAATTGCTAAACAGCACCCACAAGTGCTATATCAACCTAATTTATCCCTAATGAGCGAGTTCTTGCTGCAAACGCTGCGCCCCGGAGATTTGGCATTATTTCTGGGTGCTGGGAATTTAAATCAGGTGATTCCTGAAATAATTACTACACTTTGCGAACCTGCGACAGCTACATCCTAGATGAAGAGAAAGGCATAAAGTCTAACTCTGGCAAGGATTTTATCGATTAACCCTGTTGCTGTATTTTTACAGCAAATAAATGTAAAAATTTCACAAATTGATCTAAAGATGAAAATATCCCAGGCAGCTGCAAATGTCTGCACAATTTTTGCTACAAATGCACAGAAGCAGAAAACAGAAGATTCTAATGAAAGTAAAATAATTTACTTAAAAGGTACTGATTGTGCGATTAAGTCACAAGCATCCTTATCTGCATTTACTTCATATAGAGTTGGGGGAGCAGCGGAATGGTACGTTGCCCCCCATAATTTAGAAGCTCTTCAAGCCAGTCTAGAGTATGCAAAAGAACAAGAGTTATCAGTGACAACACTGGGGGCAGGCTCTAATATGTTGGTAAGCGATCGCGGTTTACCAGGCTTAGTCATTTCTACTCGTCATCTCCGCCATAGCTACTTTGATCCCCAGACAGGCCAATTAACCGTCGCTGCGGGGGAATCAATTCCTAGCTTGGCATGGGAAGCTGCCAAATTAGGCTGGCAAGGATTAGAGTGGGCTGTGGGTATTCCCGGAACTGTTGGGGGTGCTGTAGTCATGAATGCCGGCGCACACAATAGCTGTATCGCAGATATGTTAGTTAGCGCCCAGGTACTTTCGTCAGATGGTACTTTAGCAACTTTGACCCCAGACGAAATCGGTTACAGCTACCGGACTTCATCATTGCAAGGTAGCGATCGCATTGTTACCCAAGCCACCTTCCAATTGCAACCAGGTATTGATCCAGCATTGGTTTTGGCAGTAACCAAGCAACACAAAAAACATCGTCTAACTACCCAACCCTACAATTTCCCCAGTTGCGGTAGCGTCTTCCGTAACCCTACACCTTATGCAGCTGGGTGGTTAATCGAACAAACAGGTTTAAAAGGCTACCAAATTGGCGGAGCGCAAGTAGCATTATTACATGCTAATTTTATCGTCAATCGTGGTGGAGCCAAGGCTAGTGATATTTTTTATCTCATCCGTCATATCCAACAACAAGTACAAGACAGGTGGTCAATTTGCTTAGAGCCAGAAGTCAAAATGATCGGTGAGTTTCAAGCAGTTGCTTAAGGGACTAGTACAGCACGGCGTAAATAGGCATACCATTTAAAATCGTTAAACAGCTTGTTTGATAAGCTTTTTGACTTTTGATTTTTGAACGCCAGTTGCTACAAGTCGGGGAACCCGACGACAGTCGCCTCAAGTCGGGGAACCCGCCCACGGCGCTGTCTCCCCAACGCACTGGCTCCTTTCGACTTCCGCGCAGCGGTACTAGGGGCTAGGGGAAGAAGTTGGGCTTGTACTGTACCATCATCATCCCCCTCATCGCCCCAACTCCAGGATTAATTATTGGTAATAAAAGAGGCAAATTGCCGACCGCATCTATAATTGAATTTGATTTTGTTATTTAACGTACACTTGGAAAATCGATTATGACAGGTAAAGGACAGGGATTTGGTTTTGGCTTAGGAAAAATGAAAGAACTAGCTGATGCTTTTAAAAAAGCGCAGCAAGTTCAAGAAGGAGCAAAGCGTCTTCAAGAAGAATTGGAGCAAATGGAAATTCAAGGTGAATCTGGTGGTGGACTTGTTAAAGTCATAGTCAGTGGGAACCAAGAACCCAAGCGCGTAGAAATTGCCCCAGATGCTCTAGGACAAGGTGCGGAACTACTGTCTGATCTGGTAACAGTAGCCATGAAAGATGCTTACAACAAATCTACAGCCACGATGAGGGAACGGATGGAAGACTTGACCAGTGGACTAGAACTGCCTGGATTTTAATCATTGGTCATTAGTCATTAGTCATTAGTCATCTACCATTAGACTGATGACTGTAGACTTTTGACCTTTGATGGGTACCAAGTAAAATATTTATGCCTTACAAGCTGTTGTTTGTCTGCCTGGGTAATATTTGTCGCTCGCCATCGGCAGAAAATATTATGAATCATCTCATCGCACAGGCTGACTTGGGCGATGACATTTTCTGTGACTCTGCGGGTACATCAAGTTATCACATTGGTAGCGCCCCCGACCGACGCATGAGTGCTGCTGCTGCTAGCAAATTGGGAATTAAACTGCGTGGTCAGGCTCGCCAATTTCAAAAATTAGACTTTCATGACTTTGATATGATCTTGGCAATGGATCAAGAGAATTATGAAAATATTCTCGCTCTTGATCCAACTGGGCAGCATCACCATAAAGTTTATTTAATGTGTCAATTTTGCTCAAGACACACCCTAAAGGAAGTTCCCGACCCTTATTACGGCGGAGTAGATGGCTTTAATCAGGTCATCGATTTGCTTGTGGATGCTTGTGAAGGTCTACTTCAACACATTACCAACAATCAATTACAAGCATAAATGTGAGCAAATACTGTGGGAGACACAGTATTTCTAGCTTGTGCAGAATCTGTAAAAGAATCTCCTGCCACAGCGACAGCCTGGCGGTGAGAGGATCAATCCACTAAGCCATGCTTCATGGCAAAACGGACTAGTTCTGCTCGGTTGCTGGTGGCAGTTTTTCTTAATAAGCTGCTCACATATTTTTCCACTGTTCTGGGACTTAGGTGTAGTTGACTGCCCATGTCGGCATTAGAAAGACCGTGAGTCAATAGTTCTAAGACTTCTTGTTCTCTGGCAGTCAACGATGACAGCAAATGTGATTGCTGAATATGAGTAGATAAAGATTTGTGATTGTCCATTTCTTTTGTCGAAAAGGAACCTCCCAAATTTTCTTTATGGGAAAAGCGGTACTCCGATTGAATAATTTGCGATCGCGCCAGGAGATTCCGAATTGCTGCTGCTAGCTCTTCTAGTTCAAAAGGCTTAGGCAAGTACAAATCGCACCCTGATTGGTAACCCAGAATTCTTTCTTGAGTCTTTGTGCGTGCTGTTAATAAAATTACGGGTAATAACCGAAATACTGGCTGTTGACGGACTCTACGGACTAGTTCATAGCCATTCATCTGTGGCATGACAATATCAGTGACTATCAAATCAGGATGGTAATCATCTACCATTGCCAAAGCTTCTTGACCATCATTAGCTGTGATCACTGAGTAGCCAGACAGTTCAAGATAGTCACTAATAGACAGACGAGTTCCCAAGTCGTCATCCACAACAAGGATTGTCAAGGGCATGGACAGTACACCCCTAGCATTTTTTTACTCAGAATTTGGCTTTTACAAGCTACAACAGTTAACACAGGCAGAAATAGTGTTCTTATGTTTCATAGGATTAACAGCTTATGACTGCCTGAAGGTTGATTTATAAAGAAAATCTTAAATCCTTAGAAAGAGTTAACGAATTGTAACGCTATTCGACTCCTAATGCTTAAAAGTTACAGATAATTTTATGTTTCTTAATAAAGAAACCATAGTGTATGACTATTTCTGACTCAAATGTAAATAATTTTTACTTTAAAATTATTTTTTAGCACTAAGATCGACTCACCTAAAATTAGTCTGGCTGGTCTTAAGTGTAAATCAAATACACAAAAACAAACATAATCAATACTGGTTGATATTTGCCACAAGTATTAATACTCAACAGGAAGCAATCTTTAAGGAAAATGTCCAGAGGATAACGCTGATATAATACCAAATTGCCAAAGATAGTGTTGTGTAAAAAAAATCCCATTCCAGCGTCAGTTTGGCAGTGAGATTGTCAAGGCTGTTAGCCAGCATGACTTATAATAATGACTCATTCTTTGTTTTCCTAACTGGAGAAATCAAACTCATGGGTCGCGCCAAAAAGGTTGTCCTGGCATATTCTGGTGGAGTGGATACCTCCGTTTGCATTCCTTACCTGAAAAAAGAGTGGGGTGTAGAAGAAGTAATTACTCTGGCAGCAGACTTAGGTCAGGGAGATGAATTAGAGCCAATCCGAGAAAAAGCTCTGAAATCGGGTGCAAGTGAATCTCTTGTGGCGGATGTGAAAGATAGTTTTGTTAAAGATTACGCTTTTCCCGCAATTCAAGCCAACGCCCTCTACGAAAATCGCTATCCCTTAGGGACTGCTCTTGCTCGTCCGTTGATTGCCAAGATACTAGTAGAAGCTGCCCATAAATATGGTGCTGATGCGATCGCTCATGGTTGCACTGGTAAAGGTAATGATCAAGTGCGCTTTGATGTTGCTTGTGCGGCCCTTGATCCCAATTTGAAGATCCTCGCACCAGCCAGGGAATGGGGCATGAGTCGTGAGGAAACCATCGCTTACGGTGAGCAGTTTGGCATCCCCACACCAGTCAAAAAATCTTCTCCCTATAGTATTGATAAAAATTTACTCGGTCGCAGCATAGAAGCTGGGGTATTGGAAGATCCAGCTGCTGAACCACCAGAAGAAATTTATGAAATGACCAAGGCGATCGCGGATACTCCCGATGAGCCGGAATACATTGAAATTGGGTTTCAGGGGGGTATTCCTACCAGCCTCAACGGCACACCTAAAAAACCAGTTGAGTTAATTGAACAACTCAATCAGGCAGCAGGAAATCATGGCATTGGGCGGATTGATATGATTGAAAACCGCCTAGTGGGTATCAAATCACGAGAAATATACGAATCACCCGCTATGTTAGTGCTAATTCAGGCACACCGTGATTTAGAAAGTCTGACTTTGACGGCAGATGTGAGTCACTACAAGCGGGGTATAGAAGAAACTTATACCCAAATAGTTTATAACGGTCTTTGGTACAGTCCACTCAAAAACGCACTAGATGCCTTTATTTACAAAACACAAGAACGAGTTTTAGGAACTGTACGAGTCAAACTTTTTAAAGGTAACGCCAGCATAGTCGGACGTTGGAGTGATAATTCTCTCTACACCCCCGATTTAGCAACCTACGGTTCGGAAGACCAATTTGATCACAAATCGGCTGAAGGCTTCATTTATATTTGGGGATTGCCCACGCGCATTTGGGCGCAGCAAAGTAGGAAGTAGGAAGTAGGAAGTAGGGAGTAGGAAGTAGGGAGTAACGAAGAAATTTCCCCCCTGCACCCTGCGCCCTGCCCCCCTGCCTCTTTCCCCTAGCCTCTTCTCACTCACTAGTTGCTCGTTTCACTTGGCGGGACTCTAGCCATATGGGTATACCAATCAAGGCCACCAGAATTAGTAAAGCTGCGATCGCAAATTGACTCACCCAAGCAACTAATTGTTCTAGAGAAATAACTCTGCCAGCAAAAAAAGCTAACGTCACCATCACACTAGCCCATGCGCTTGCTCCTGCTAAGTTGTATACAAAGAATTTTCTAAAAGGCATTTCAGCTATACCTGCTAGTGGCGCTGCAAAAATTCGCAATAATGCGAAAAACCGCCCGAAGAATACAGCTTTAGTGGCATTATCACTAAATTGTTCTTTAATATTTAGCAATCGCTCTTCGGAAACCCGAAAGAGTTTACCTATTTGTAGCAAAAACGGCCAGCCACCAATTTTACCAATCCAATAGCCACAAGCACCCCCTATGACAGCACCTGCAACGGCATCACCAAGTACTAACCAGTAACTTAGTTCATCACTGCCAGCGAGAAACCCGCCCACCAGGGTTACTGTTTCACCAGGAAGGGGAATGCCCAAATTTTCTAGCAAAATTCCCAAAAAAATTGCCCAGTAACCATACTGGTGGGCAAATTCTTGGATGTTTTCTAGTGAAATCAATTCAAGAGACATCCCGCACCGCCGCCTTTACAATTTTTTACCTTTCATATATCTTGGCTCGTTTATGGCTGGGGTGTCAATCAAGCCATAATATAGACTTAATTTATATTTTAGTTTTTTATGTTATTTATTAGATATTGAATATTGACGCTTTAGTCTTTACGAGTTATTAACACAAATACATCCTTCAAACATAATTATTAGGGAAAATTTATAAAAATCTGATGAAAATATAAAAATTTTGTAAAAGATACGGTTGATACCGAAATTATTAGGCGATTATGCCTATATTTAGGGAAGTTAAAATAAATTATACGGCACAAGTACTGAACTAAATTGTTTCCGCAGCCGATATGTGAATTCCTATAATTTGGGAAGCAAACAATATTTTGCTGTTAAAGATAAGCTAGTATTTATGCCAAATTTCTGTTCTGTTACGTGTTTCAACTACCTAGTTAAATTCATGACTATCTCACAAGAATTGCAAGTAGTTTTATTTAAGCCCCACGGCAGCATTGACTTGCAGGGTGGAATGACTTTGAGCGAACAGATGAGGGAAGTCACACCCCAGTCTGATCAACTCTGGGTTATTGACTTATCAGAAGTTGATTTTATGGATAGTTCTGGATTAGTACCTTTGATCAATGGACTAACGTCGGCACGTGAAAATGGTTGTCGCCTAGTGTTATGCAACGTGCAAGCTCCAGTAAGATTAATTTTGGAACTGACTCAACTAGATTCAGTTTTTGAAATTTTTGATACTTACGAGGATATTTTCACCGCCAGCAACGATAAAGATCTGGCTATAGCGAGCTAATTTATTACCTGAGATAGATGGGGTATGTTTATCGCTTTTTTAGTTCTTAATCTTCTCCTAATTCCTTTATCATAGCCAGCGATCGCAGTCTCATGTTAGCCGATTGAACTGACACTTACATTGCAATATTGGTGTCAATTAATGTTTATCGGCAACAGGTGCAGGAGGAAATAAGCAAACCAATTTCAGACAAATTTTGTCTAATTTACTACCCTGACTGCACCAATCATCTGACTGCTAAATATATAAAAGCTAACCACTTCCTTAGAGGTAAGTGGTTTATTATTGGTACTTCACGCATTCTGTACAGTAGAAATATTGTTTTGACTAGAATCCGGACGGGGAAAATTTGGCAAATCAATGCCACTATGACTCGTGGTGCGGGTCTTAATTGCCAAACGGTAACTCACACTTTGTAATTCTGCCTGAAGTTTACGGTTTTCCCTTTGTAACATTGCCACTTTTTCTCTGACTGGAGCCATACGCTCCTCAAATTTACGACGGTAAATTTGGGGTAACTCTTGTACCACTTGCTCTAACATCCGACTGCGATCAGTTAGTTCTTGTACTGACTGCCGTAGTTGGTAAATTTCGGTATCACGAGTAGTAATTTGCTCTTGGTAGAATGTTACTTGCTGCTCAACAGCTTGCAATTGTTCTTGCAATGCCTGCAATTGAGTAGTATCATACTCAGGCTCGGATTTTTGGGGCATAAAATTAGCATTGCCCTTTACCAAGCGGAAAAGTTCTTGAGATAGCTGCTGCACTAATTGATCACGCAGCTGCAACTCTTGGCGCAACTGCGATACCTCTGTAGAGAGAGCTTGGATGTTGGGTGTGTCAGTTTGGCTCACAGTGGCTTACAGCTCCCATTGACGAATGCTTGTCTAAATTTTAGGTATAACTGCGATGGTACTGCCTTAAGGAAGTACTTGTTAATTTAGCATTCCCAACCACATGCCGAAAAACTTACTTGGTAAAAATTTTTTTAGATTTACCTTAATCAGTACTGAGTACTGAGTCAAAAAACTCAACACTCAGCATTGGTAATGAGATTACAACTTAGGCGGTTACAGCAACTGTTTCTGTTTCTGTTTCTGCTGTGTCTGCTTCTGCTTCTGGCAGATCCTGCTTAATAGTCAAGTAGCGAATCACTTCTTCGCTCAAACGCATAGCACGTTCCATAGGAGCGATCGCAGATCCAGGGCCAGTGTAGTTCATTTGCACGTAGATGCCGTCCCGGTGTTTTTTAATTTCATAAGCCAGACGACGTTTGCCCCGATTTTGAATTTCCATATTTTCAGCACCTTGTTCTTGGAGCAAATTATGGTATTTAGCGATCGCTTGCTCTACCTGTTCATCTCCCAGATCAGGACGTAGGATGTATATTGTTTCGTAAACTATGGACATTGCTTTTAAGTCTCCTTATGGACGAAAGGGCTGCTGATGTGATTTTATACAGGAATCTCATGGAGGTTACCCGCAATGATCAACATCAAAGCAACAAGGAACTATAATCTTACCAGTTTTCAATTTGAATCATTAGCCAAATCCGCCAAAAAATAAAAACCTAACCCTCCTGCAATGCTAAACTCACCGCGCTGGCTCACTTTTAACTTTCGATGATCGGTACTAGCTTTTTGGTGAACACCAGCAAATTGATGAAGCTATCAACTTAGCTAATGGGTATGCTTCCCAAATTGAGACTATAGCTAATCGGTCTGGGGCTAAAGCCTCTATCACTGACTGAATATGCTACCCGCTTACAGCTTTCAATCGCAGACAAAAGGATATTAATCAAGGTTATGGCGCAGCGCTATGTGCGAGTTCAAAATCAAGAAGGCAAGATTTACTATGGATTGCTACAACTATCCCTCAATGTGCAGGTGCTAGATGCTCCACCCTGGTTAAAAGGGGAACCCATAGACTTAATTCTCGAACCAAAAAACTACCAAATTCTTACTCCCTGCTCTCCCTCCAAAATTGTGGCGGTAGGGAAGAATTATACAGAACATGCTGAAGAAATGGGAACTAAAGTCCCTAGTGAGCCGCTACTTTTTCTCAAGCCGCCCTCATCTATCATTGCTTCGGAAACAGAAATTAAGTATCCGCTCCAGTCGCAACGGGTAGACTACGAAGGTGAATTAGCATTAGTTATTGGCGATCGCACTTGTAACTGCACAGTAGAAGAAGCCCAAACCAAAATTTGGGGCTACACCATAGCTAACGATGTAACAGCGCGAGATCTCCAACAAAAAGACGGTCAATGGACGCGCGCCAAAGGTTTTGATACGTTTTGTCCTTTAGGCCCTTGGATTGTCCGAGAATTGAATCCTGGAGCCAGATTACAGACCTTTTTGAATGATGATCCTACACCAGTGCAGTCTGCTTGTATTGATCAGATGGTGTTTCCCCCTGAGGTGTTAGTTTCCTATATTAGTCAGGTGATGACACTGTTGCCGGGTGATGTAGTGTTAACAGGTACACCAGTGGGTATAGGGCCGATGCACATAGGCGATCGCGTCCGTGTGGAAATTGAAGGCATTGGTCGCCTGGAAAACACCGTGACCACTTACTAGCGCACCTGCATATAAACAGCATCAGAAATCGCCGGAATTTCTGCATAACGCCCAAACAGAGATTGGGCCACAGAATAGATAATTGCTGCTATTAAGCCGATAAAAATGGTGTTGGTGATAGTTTCAATGGCAAAGCCAGCACCAGGAACCGGAGATATAATTTGCAGCAGTATGGAACACAAAAATATAACTATACTGAATAAAATTGCCTGCATCGTATTAAAACGAATGAAGTGACTAATTTTTTCGTTTCTTACCACTAATAAGAACAAGGCAAAAAAGACGATCAAGCTAGCAAAAGGTACTGCTTGATAAATTGCCAGTATGGGAGTTAAAGGGATTAATATGACTTGCAGGAAAGGAAACTGTCTCAGCAGATAGCTACCAAAAACTAGACCCTCAATTAAAGGCAGTAAATAAGGTAAACAAGCAAAAATCCGGTCAGAAACATTTATAGAACCACGCCAAGTCATTGTGCGTTCTCCTTTGGCTAAATTTTAAAAGTGACTTGAGCCTAGGATAACGCAGTTGCATAGTCTTGCTGATATATCTGATTATTCTACATAAGCAATTCGGAAACCCATCATACATTCATACTGCTCTACTTGCTGTGCATTCAGTTGGCGAATAGCTTGACCGCATCGCAGTTGACCGCCACGCCAACGGGGTTGACCACTCCCATCAGCCAGTAGACAAGATTGGCAAACTTGAGCGGGAGCAAGGATTTGCTCGTCCATTAAAATGACTAACATTGAATCCCTCCTGTACATTTTTATTACTTACCCCGCATTGTTCCCCCAGCTTAGGCACACTTTTATAGATATGCAAATTACGAACGCAGCCAGATGAGGCTGAAACTGTGTATGGAAACTATGGTGATGGTAATGCCCCAACGTATAGTTTTACGCTGCTGTTGGCAAACATGGGGTAATAACAAAAATACCAAGTGAACTTTAATTTATTGTACGTTCTCCCTCTGGGATAGTGATGATTTTGTAACAAGTCATACAAAACTTAGACAAAGTACAGATATGCATAAGTATCCTGAACAATATTAAATCCGCATTCTTTCGCCTCTCTGTAAAGTTAGCCATAGCGGTGTAAAATTTGAAATTCAGGAAAAGGCTTAAAGGTGATTAACACATTCATGGGTCTGGCATCTAATAATAAATAAGTCAGCACTAATAAAAGTCAGCAGTCAAACACCATTGACTGTAAACGTTAACTTAGACGCTGCACCCAGCCAATATCAACAGTTTTGCAATTTCCATAAGGATAGTTGAAGTGACTAGAACTAATTCAGAATTTCTCGCTGACTCTGATCCGGCGATCGCCGGGTTGATTAATCAAGAACTACAGCGTCAACGCGACCACTTAGAGTTGATTGCTAGTGAAAACTTTACCTCGGCTGCTGTACTAGCGGCTCAAGGTTCGGTACTCACAAACAAATACGCCGAAGGTTTACCAGGTAAACGTTACTATGGCGGTTGTGAATTTATCGACGAAATTGAGCAAATAGGAATTGATAGAGCTAAAGAATTATTTGGTGCAGCTCACGCCAATGTCCAACCCCATTCTGGCGCTCAGGCAAATTTTGCGGTTTTCCTGACATTGCTAGAACCCGGTGACAAAATCATGGGTATGGATTTATCTCATGGGGGACATCTTACTCACGGTTCACCAGTGAATGTTTCGGGTAAGTGGTTCCAAGTGTGCCACTATGGCGTGAACCAACAAACAGAACAACTAGACTATGACCAAATCAGAGAGCTGGCGCTAAGGGAGCGTCCTAAGCTCTTAATTTGTGGTTATTCAGCTTATCCCCGGATCATTGATTTTGCTAAGTTTCGCAGTATTGCTGATGAAATCGGCGCTTACTTACTGGCAGATATTGCCCATATTGCTGGTTTGGTTGCTAGTGGTTTGCACCCCAACCCCATTGCTGAATGTGATGTAGTTACAACCACTACCCATAAAACATTACGTGGTCCTCGCGGTGGTTTGATTTTGACCCGCGATGCCGAACTAGGTAAAAAACTAGATAAATCCGTTTTTCCTGGCACTCAAGGCGGCCCTCTAGAACATGTAATTGCTGCTAAGGCAGTAGCTTTTGGTGAAGCACTCAAGCCAGAATTTAAAACTTATTCGGCGCAAGTAATTGACAATGCCCGCGCCTTAGCCCAGCAACTACAAAACCGTAGTTTAAAGCTAGTATCTAATGGTACAGACAATCATTTGATGTTAGTAGATTTACAGAATATAGGACTCACAGGCAAACAAGCCGATCAGCTCGTGAGTGGCGTGAACATCACCGCCAACAAAAATACAGTCCCCTTTGACCCCCAATCACCATTTGTCACCAGCGGACTAAGATTAGGTTCTCCAGCCATGACCACAAGAGGCTTGGGAAAAGTAGAATTTACCGAAATTGGTAACATTATCGCCGATCGCCTACTTGACCCCGATTCTGAGACAGTCGCCCAAGATTGTCGCCAACGGGTAGCCGCATTGTGCGATCGCTTCCCCTTGTATCCACATTTACAAATTCCAGTTCCAGCCTTGGCGTAAAGAAGAAGCAGGGGGGCAGGGGAGCCACTGCGGTGGAAGGGTTCCCCGGCATAAAGCAAGTGGCGTGGCAGGGAGCAGGGGGGAAAAACTTCTAGCTATGACCAACATTTTCCCTTGTCCCCTTATCCCCTTGTCCCCAATTCTCTTGCTGATCAAAGCCCAAAATATAGTAAATATTTAGATGGCAACATCCTACGGCGAATTGTTGTCTGACCACTACGTTACTAAAAATACCGATGCCTCCCCAGATTTATCATCTGATTGCTTTTCTCATAGCCGCAGTAGTCGTTCTCTGGACTACGCCTGATGTAAAAAACATTGGTATAAAAAGTGGACGTGTAGATCAACCAGGCGATCGCAAAGTCCATCAACGCCCAATGGTACGTCTGGGAGGAGTTTCTATCTTTGCTGGTACCATTGCTTCGCTACTGATTGTCTGGTGGTTGGGCGGATTTGGTCATTTACCACCTGAAAAAGAATGGCAAATTTGGGGTGTTACTTTAGGCGGTCTGGGCTTTTTTTTGATTGGTTTAGCCGATGACTTGTTAAGTCTTTCTCCCCTCACACGCCTGCTAATGCAAATTGTGGTGGCGGCTGGCGCTTGGAAAGCTGGTGTAAGTATAGATTTTATTAGCATTCCCACAGTCGGTATAGTTGACCTCACTTGGCTAAGTTTACCGATTACAGTTATTTGGCTGGTGGGGATGGTCAATGCTATTAACTGGATTGATGGATTGGATGGTTTAGCCGCTGGAGTGTCAGGAATTGCGGCTGTAATTATGTTGCTAGTATCTCTATTTATGCGACAACCAGCAGCAGCTTTAATCGCCGCAGCTTTAGCTGGCGCATCTTTGGGATTTCTTCGCTATAACTTCAACCCCGCACAAATCTTTATGGGAGATGGCGGGGCCTATTTTATGGGATTTACTCTAGCGGCTGTAGGTGTAATTGGTTTAGTGAAAATTCCGGCCTTCACTGCGGTGATTTTGCCTTATCTAATTTTGGCTGTACCAATTGTTGATATGTCAGCTGTGATTTTGGCACGACTTTGTAGTGGTAAATTACCTTGGGTTGCAGATGGTCACAGCCATTTACATCACCGACTCTTAAAGGCTGGTTTATCCCATCGCTGGACTGTTTTGTTCATTTACTCTCTTACCCTGTGGGTAGGAAGTTTGGCATTAGCTGTTGCTGGTATTCCTAGTGGTGTTGTTTACGCTAGTGCAACCACCTCGCTACTCAGTTATGTTTCTTGGCGAGTTTGGAAATTATCTCAACAAAAGTAAACGCTGATTACTTTTGTCTTATTAGTGGATGACCAAAGATTTAGTAACCATTCCTCTGCCTGAAGGCGAGAGGCTTTATCCCCCTCCCCACACTATAAGGTGCGTACTTGTGTGGCTTGCGGAATTTCGGGCTGGGTTACGGTTGACCAGAGAGTGTAGACTCACTCCCCAACCCCATAGCTCATTTTTCGCAGATACTCGTCATCTACTCGGCTACTGGCAAAGCCTTGGAAAAGAGCTAATTTCCTGCATTGAGCCAATTTCACCGTATTTTAATGTTACCAAAATGCGAGTTTTTTTAAGTTCAAGTTTTTGTAAAGCCGTCTTCAAAAGACGGGGTTGTAGACCCAGGAGTTTCGATGAGTGCAGAAATTATTTGTGTTGGTACTGAACTGCTGTTAGGAGATATCCTTAATAGTAATTCTCAATTTTTAGCGCAACAATTAGCGCAACTGGGGATTCCCCACTACTATCAAACGGTAGTTGGGGATAACCCAGAAAGACTCAAGCAAGTTATAGAAATTGCTATATCAAGAGCGCAAATTCTTATTTTTACAGGTGGTCTTGGCCCTACACCTGATGACCTGACTTGTGAAACTATCGCTGATTTTTTTGGCGTTCCCTTGGTAGAACATCCAGAAATTATCGAAGACATAACTCAGAAATTTGCCCAACGTGGTCGGGTGATGACTCCCAGCAACCGCAAACAAGCATTGATTCCTCAAGGTGCAGACATTTTACCCAACCCTACAGGTACAGCACCCGGTATTATCTGGCAACCACGACCGGAAATCACAATTTTTACTTTTCCTGGTGTCCCCTCGGAAATGCACCGGATGTGGTCAGAAACAGCGGTACCTTTTCTCAAAAATCAAGGTTGGGGACAAGAAATTATCTATAGCCGGAGTTTAAAGTTTTGGGGAATCGGTGAATCGGCTTTGGCAGAAAAAGTTGCCCCCTACTTTAACTTACCAAATCCCACGGTAGCCCCTTATGCGGGTAAGGGTGAAGTCAGACTACGAATTTCCGCCAAGGCTGCTTCCGAAGCCGCTGCTGAGGCTTTGATTGCACCTGTGGAGAAACAAATTAAAGATATTGCCGGATTAGATTACTACGGGACTAATGATGATACTTTGGCTTCTGTAGTAGGTCAGTTATTGCGTCTATCGGGTGCAACACTATCGGTGGCAGAATCTTGTACTGGTGGGGGATTAGGGCAAATGTTGACTGATAAATCTGGCAGTTCTGATTACTTTTGGGGTGGGGTAATTTCTTATGATAATTCGGTGAAGGTAGGGTTACTAGGAGTGAATCCAGAGGATTTAGAGAAATTTGGGGCAGTAAGTGCTATTGTTGCCGAACAAATGGCTGTGGGGGTAAAAACCCGCCTCTCAACCACTTGGGCCTTGAGTATTACAGGTGTTGCTGGCCCAACCGGAGGAACAGACACCAAGCCAGTGGGTTTAGTTTACATTGGTTTAGCAGGGCCAGAGCAGGAAGTGACAAGTTTTGAATATCGCTTTGGCACTATGCGGGGACGTGCGTTGATTCGTCATGTCAGTGCTAATACAGCATTGGACTTGCTGCGACGGACATTAATCAGATAATCCGGTTCAGGTTTTCCCCATAACATTTTTGCCTTCAACAAAAATCCTACTCCCTACTCCCCACTCCCCACTCCCTACGCTTAAGTAAACTCTATAGTCTCCACAAAATCTAAAATATTCTCCTGAATGTCTTTGGCTTCTTCTGCGATGGAAGTCGGCATTTCATTGTTAAAGAAGTTGTGCTGGCTGCTAACTATATACACATAGTTAGTATTCATAAATGTGAGTAGCCCCCGGTATGCGTCCAACTTAGTAGCAGTGCCATTATTTTCTTGCTGGGAAATTGTGGAACCCTGAGGCATATGAACTAATACGAAGTAAGATCCTTCTATTTTGTCTGCTAAGTATTCAGTATATTTCACCTCAGCTTTAGGCACATTGCTGAAAATTGCTTGCGGAAGGTACTTGTTGACTAGAAGTGATTGAAGATATTCCTCTTGTCCAATAGATTCCAACTCCTCTAACTGGTCTGAAGGGATGGAATAATAATCAATTCTGAGAAAAGTACCGAAGTCATCAGAAAAAGCAACTAGCCCTTCTTGACTGTTTACCTTACCACCCTGTTGTGGATCAACAGGAATAGGAACTGAAAAATTACCTGAGGGCGATTCATATACGTCGTCGCCATAATCTTTTACTATTGTGTCGTCGTCATCAAAGTATTCCTCATTTTCTGCTTCTTCTAAAGCAGCGATTACTTCTTGGATGATTTCTTGCGTTTCTTCATCCTCAAGTTCCAAAGCTTCCTGTAACTTTTTTAAATAAGGCTGTTTTTGTTTAGGGATCACCAGTTCTTCTTCGTCTATCACCACGATTACCCCAGCTGCAAAAGCATCTAAAACTAGGTCATCGGAAAGGCTTTCGTTAGCAAGATTAAATAAAGAACCAAGTCCTTCATCTTCGGCAATGCCTATGAGTTTATCGACTATTTCCACAATTTCATCTGCTGAGTATTCTTCAAAAACTTCAAATTCCCAAAGGATACTCACTAAATTTTCTACATCCACCTCATCTACAGAAGCATGAGCGATCGCAGTGATTGTGGCAATGGCTGCTACGGCTTCTTCTGGACTCAGTGATTCTTTGGAGACTTGTGATGAGTTAAAAATTTTGTCATATTTAGTCATAATTACTACCCTGTTTATTTGCTAGTGCTGACAGATTAAAAGTAACAATGGTCAGTTTAGCAATGTAGCGAACCTTTTATAGAAGAAGGTTTACTAACATTTGGTTAACTTGATGTTTCTCGGTGTGTCGCCAGTGTCCATTCAATATTACTGAAATTCGCTTGTAGTAAAACCCCCGCTTTAGTCGATGTGAATGTTAGACATGGAGAGAGCGAACAGTAATATTTTTGTACCAATTTAGATTTATTATTTAGATTTATTATTAATATTTACTTTACAATTCAATTCCCATATTAGTAATCATCTTTTGCCTTGACTTATGGGCAAGTCACTTCATTAATGAGTAGATTTATCAACTAGCTGACGATAGATTTTTATATCTTGGGTAGGATGACATAATACTGCTGTGTATAATGACACATCGTCTTATAGATGCTGTGGTCTTATCCGTGCAAACTTTAATTCCATGAAATTAAGCAACTTTTATGGTGCAAAATCCTCCATCCCAGTTCTCACCAGAGCAATACAAAGTAGATTCTCCCCGCGCACAAGTAGAAGCTCTCATCCAAGCACCGGCATCAGAAACGGAAATTGATTTAGAATTTCTTTACACGAGAGATATTGAATTTCGTCAAGAAACAATTTATTTTCTGGTAGTTGATCGCTTTTTCGATGGTGATCCAGATAATAGTGAAGGGATTAACTCAGATTTATATGATCCGAACCAACAAGACTGGGGTAAATACTGGGGTGGCGATTTGCAAGGTGTGATTGATAAATTGGACTATCTCAAAAATATGGGGGTGACTGCTGTTTGGCTGACTCCCTTATTTGAACAGGTAGAAGATTTATTAATTAGTAATGCAGCCATGCACGGCTATTGGACAAAAGACTTTAAACGAATTAATCCTCGCTACATTGCCGAAGGTGAGAATCCTTCTTTAAACGAAACCCAGGAAACCAAAAATACCACTTTTGATCGGTTAATTGAGGAACTGCACCAGCGCAACATGAAGTTGGTGCTGGATATTGTCTGCAACCACAGTAGCCCTGATACTAACGGTAGTAAGGGTGAACTGTATGATGATGGCGTGAAAATTGCTGACTTCAATGATGATGTCAATCACTGGTATCACCATTATGGTGAAGTGCAAAATTGGGAAGATGATTGGCAGGTACAAAACTGCGAACTAGCTGGTTTGGCTACCTTCAACGAAAATAATAGTGAATATAGACAGTACATCAAGTCAGCAATTAAACAATGGTTAGACCGGGGTGTAGATGCACTCAGGGTGGATACTGTCAAGCATATGCCTATTTGGTTTTGGCAAGAATTTACAGGCGATATTACCAATCACAAACCAGATGTATTTATTTTCGGCGAATGGATTTACAGCCATCCTGGTGACGATCGCTCGATAGAATTTGCCAATGAATCAGGCATGACTATACTAGACTTTGGCCTATGCGTGGCAATTAGAGCTGCACTAGCCCAAGGTTCAGAAAACGGATTCCACACAATTCAATACATTTTTGACCAAGACCATCGCTACAACGGGGCTACAGAGTTAGTTACCTTTATTGACAACCACGATATGTGTCGCTTTCAAACGCTGAACCCAGATCCAGCGATGTTAAAAGTGGCGATCGCCTTAATCATGACAGTTCGTGGTATTCCCTGTATTTATTACGGTACAGAACAGTATTTACATAACGATACTGATGGCGGTAATGATCCTTACAACCGCCCCATGATGGAAAGTTGGGATACTGATACGGAAATTTATCGTTATATCAGATTGTTATCTGGATTACGACGGTTAAATCCAGCAGTATCAATGGGTAGCCATTGGCAAAAATATATTACACCAGATATTTATTGCTATGTCCGTCGCTATCGTGATTCTATCTGTTTTGTCGCCCTCAGTCGGGGAGGCGCAGTCACCTTACCAGAAGTAGAAACAGAACTACCTGATGGCGAACATACTTGCGTTATCACTCGCAACAAGTATGAAGTAAAAGACGGCAAAATTTATAACTTGCGACTGGAAGAACGGGGAGTAATTGTTTTCAGCCACGTTGGTGAAAGAATCAAAGGAGAAACCATCGTGCGGGTACAACTCAATGGAGTTAATACCCAACCAGGTGAAACCATTGTTATTACTGGAGACTGTCCAGAATTAGGCAACTGGGATATTAGCAAAGCTTATCCTTTAGAGTACATCAACACCAACACCTGGTCGGCAGAGATTCCCTTTAACGAAAGCGCTGGTAACTTGATTAGTTATAAATATGCCATGTGGCGAGAAGGGCGATCGCCTCTGCGCGAAAATCTCGTCAATCGTCGTTGGGTAATTGCCAAAGAAGGTACTGTGAAATGGCGTGATACCTGGGCTTCAGGGCGAGAATCTTAACAGAAAAACATAATTACAATTACGGGCCAGTGCAAAAAATTGTGCTGGCTTCCCAAAGCTAAGTACAAGATATCAGTTAAGAAAAAATTTTGAAGCAACCAGATACCTTTTAATGATTTGTTGCAAGTAATTTACACTTTTACACTTTTCGCCAAAATGCTTTGCAGTATCTTAAAACAAATAACAGCAGTAATACAGATGTAACAATTAAAACTGAGTGCAAAACTAATAGATATCTAAAGTAAGAGGTTTTGAACATGGCTAAACAACCAAAACAACCAAAAATGCCCAAAATGCCAAAGGCTCCAAAACCTCTAAAGATGGTTAACGGGTATTTCAAGAAAGATGGGACTTTTGTAGCTCCTCACCTTAAGGGAGGGTATAAAGCTTTTTAGTTAAGCAAGATGTTACTAAATTTATAAACTGTAATATATTGATACACCCCTAAGCATTAGGGGTTATTTTTTTTGCAAATACTTATTGGATTGAACAAAAATGTTGAGCGCAGTCCCCACCTAAAAATACTATAAAAAGATTTACATTTTAAGTGGGGTAAGCGAAGCGATCGCTATAATCTCGGATTAACCAAAAGTGGCACCATTCCAGCCCCACATTGCACCCTTAGCATCGGCAAATTCTATATAAGTGCGATTTGTCGGTACACCCAGACTTTGATTTATTTCCTGGCAAAAGTCCTGACTCATGGCCTTGGTTTGGTCTGGCTTCATTGTACCTACACTTTTAATTTCGATATAGCAAACTGGATCTGTAGTCCCCGCAAAAGTCATAGGAACCCCCGCTTCAAAAGCCGTCATCACATAAGATTCAGGCTTTCCCAAATGCTTTGCTAACTTACCTGATAAGTTCTTCAGCATAGCCTCAACTTCAGTTTTTTCTGGAGCAGATACAGAAGTTTGCACTTTAATTAAAGGCATAGTATCAAATTCAAATTTTGATTTTTGTTGACATTGTTAAGTTTATCGAACCAGAGGATATCAGCAAGTATCTTCGTCCTTGTCCCCTTGTACCCTTGTCCCCTTGCACCGCACTGAGCTTGTCGTTCGCGCAGCGTCTCGAAGAGAAGTGTCCCCTTGTCCCCTTGTCCCCTTGTCCCCAGTCACTAACGATGAGATGAACGAAATAGATGATTATGTTCAGGATGATATAAACGCGATCGCCCGGTTGTTGGTTTAAGTGCTGGACTGATGAGATAAAGTGTCGTGCGAATCAGGTTTTCTTGATGAGTATAATTTGCCATTTGATTGAGGGGGACAACCATAATTTTTTCATCGGGCCATCCGATGCGAAAGCAAATTGCAACAGGGGTTTCTGGTGAATAGTGTTCCAGGAGTTTGGCTTGGGCTTTTTCGATATGACGCGCACTCAAATAAAGACAGAGACTAGCCTGATGTGCGGCGAGACTAGCTAATTCTTCACTCTGCGGGACTTCTGTACGTCCACTAATGCGCGTCAAAATAATAGTTTGGACTAAACCAGGAACAGTCAATTCTATTTTGAGCTTGGCGGCTGCGGCTTGAAAAGCGCTAATACCTGGTACCACTTCAAAAGGAATGTTGGCCTCCGCTAAAAGCTGCATTTGCTCATGGACAGCGCTGTAAAGACTAGGATCACCAGAATGTAGACGAACTACAGACTTGTGCGATCGCACTCGTTTTATCATCAGCGCCAAAATTTCTTCTAGAGTTTTACTCGCAGTCCGAATTATTTCCGCATCTTGTCGGCAAAGATGCAAAATCTGTTCTGGTACTAAAGAATCAGCAAATAAAATTACATCTGCCACAGCCAGTAGTTTCTGTGCTTTAACCGTTAATAAATCTGGGTCTCCGGGGCCTGCTCCTACAATGTAAACTGCGGATTCTACAGAATATAAATTGCTTTTCATACAGAAACTTTAAATTTTTCTACGTATTTAAACTTAAGAATAAAATTCTCAAGAAATTTTTTTTGGTGTTCACTCAGTAACTTTCCGGATTTACCCTTTATCTCTAGTAGAGATGAATGGTAGATGCACCCTGGTTAAGCCCTAGAGAATACTCTGGGGCATTTTTTATTTTGGTCATTAATCATTGGGAAATTACTTCCCCTTATCCCCTCATCTCCTCATTACTTTTCGGGTGAGAAACTACATCAGGTAAGGGCCGTTTCAGCAAATACAGCCAAGCTAACCCAGCTAATCCCAAAATAATGCCGGTGAAACTCACAACTTGGGCAATTCGTAGTGGCCCCAGCATTAAACTATCAATGCGAAAACCTTCAATCCATACGCGTCCTAAGCTGTAGCTTGCCAAATAAACCAGAAATATCGTCCCTAAGCGCAGATATGGCTTGCCAGATAAACCTCGAAAAAATAAAGTGATCAGCAAGGCGAACACAATTAAATTCCACAAAGATTCGTAGAGGAAGGTGGGATGAAAGTATTCAAAATTAGCTAATGCTGGCGGGCGATTTGCCAAGGGAATATATAACTTCCACGGTAAATCAGTAGGACGACCAAAAGCTTCTGAGTTAAAGAAATTTCCCCAACGTCCGATCGCCTGACCTAAAATCAGCGAAGGAGCCACTAAATCAGCAAGTTGCCAAAAAGAAATTTGTTTGAGTTTGGCAAAAATTATAGTTGCCAACGTACCACCGAGAATTGCTCCGTGAATGGCAATACCTCCTTCCCAAATAGCGATAATCCGTCCTGGTTGTTGGGAATATTCTGGCCATTGAAACAAAACATAATAAAGTCGTGCTGCGGGAATTGCTCCAATCACTAGCCAAATTGACAAATCGCTCACCAACTCTGGGTTTACGTTACGGCGCTTTGCCAGATATTGGGAAAGGCTGACACCGATTAAGACTGCTGAGGCAATTAATAAACCATACCAACGAATAGTTATTGGCCCTATCTCTACTAGAACCGGGCCTGGAGAAGTAAATTGAAACGCTAAAGGCAAAGCAGAAAGATCCAATATCATGCAAAACTACCTAGTTGACTACATTGTTAAGCGTTATAAACAATTAGAGCAGGTTTTTTGGGGCTAGGGGCTAAGGACTAGGGGCTAGGGATATCTGAGAAGTTTAACCGATGGCTAATAACTAATGACTAATGACCAATGACCTATACTGACCTAAGTAGCTTTGATACATCAAAAATATTGTGATTGCTATTTATCCTGGTAGCTTTGACCCTATCACTTTAGGTCACCTTGACATTATTCAGCGTGGAAGTCGGTTGTTTGAGCAGGTGATTGTCGCTGTTCTGGGGAATCCTAATAAAGTACCATTGTTTACTGTGCAGGAAAGATTAGAACAAATTCGTCGAGCTACTCAACATCTCACTAATGTGGAGGTGGATGCTTTTGACGGTTTAACTGTCAATTATGCTCAAAAGCGGCACGCACAAGTGTTGTTACGAGGTTTACGGGCAATTTCTGATTTTGAAGTGGAGTTGCAAATGGCTCATACTAATAAAACTATTTCCACTCAAATCGAGACAGTTTTTCTCGCAACATCAAATGAGTATAGTTTTTTAAGTAGTAGTGTGGTAAAAGAGATTGCAAGGTTTGGCGGATCTGTTGATCATCTTGTTCCCGAACAAATTGCCCTAGATATATACAAATGCTACAACCACACCTCTCCAATGGCGAACCAAATTACAACGGAAGCTATCCCCCCTCTCAAGAGTCTTCCAACGGAACGGGAAGCTTAGATATTCAACAAGAACTCAACCGTTTAGAAGAGTTGATTCTGGATGGTCTTCGCATTCCCCTAACAGGACGCACATTAATAGATGAAGAACTGTTATTAGAGCAGCTAGATTTCATCAGGCTTTCTTTGCCATCGATTTTTCAGCAATCGGCCTCACTCCTACAACATAAAGAAGAGGTGTTGTTGGAGGCGGAAGAATATGGGCAGCAAGTTATTGAGGCAGCCCAAGCTAAAAGAGCGCAAATTTTGGCGGAAAGCGATATTATTCGACAGGCAGAACAGGAAGCTGATCAGTTGCGGAGACAAGTGCAACAACAATGTGAGGCGATGATGCAAGAAACCCTCACAGAAATTGATAACAGACGGCGTATTTGCCAACAAGAGTTGGAGGAAATGCGACAAACTGCGATCGCCCAAGCCCAAGATATTGAAAATGGCGCTGATGAATATGCTGATAATGTCCTCGAAGGTATCGAGCAAGACCTCAAAGATATGTTACGTATTATTACGAATGGGCGGCAACAACTAAGACATGATGCCACAACGCAACGTCATCCTTACAAGAAAGGCTAGCACTGATATACAGAATATGGGATCACAGAGTTGCCAAGAAAATGCCAAGGTTTGGGTTCTATCATAATAAAAGTAAAAATTAAGACATAAGTTTATGTGTTACCCAAAATTACACTGCGAATTTCGTGGACTAATTCTGTGTAGTGAGAGTCCGATAACACTGCTTCTGTATCTTGTATGGCAATAGTTGGTGCTAAATCAATCCATGACCTGCACCCACTGTATTCCTGAAGATAGGGAATTTCTACAACTTGGGGTAATTTATAAGTTCTGAGTAAAAGAATATACATTGCTTGACGAGGCTTCCACTTGAGGCGATCGCTAATGAAATTCTCGTTCCAAATATGAAAGGGAAACAAAGCATTAACAATGGATTCATCACTCACAGGCAAAATATCGGTAACTTGCGCCCAACTACTTATAGGGACTTTTTCGGGATGCCAACCCGATGTGACAGGAGATACGAGATTGGCATACTCAGCTTTGAGCATACAAGCTTGTTGATGTTCATAAGTAGGATACAGCAAAATTTGCTCATGGGCTACCTGGAAACGTCCGTTTTTTTCATGAATCCCACCTTTACGGAGCAACATAATAGTTTGACCGTGTTCTAAGGCATTGATCGCTACTGCCCATTCTTTGAGTGCATGTGAAGTTGTAGTTAATTCCATTAACTGTTAATTTTTAAGTTTATCGCTAGGAAAAAGTCTGGCTAGACTACTCAATCCGGAAATTGAAGGGTAAACGAGCGTAAACCCCTAATGGATCGTTCATATTTTGCAAAATAGCCATTTCTTGTTGTATTTTTTGCAATTCAGCTGTCAATAAGTTAGATGTTTGAGTTTGTATTCCCACATTTCCAAAAACTGTCAGTATTTCTTCAGTAGCGCGCCCGAAAAATCGTTCTTCAAAGCTACTGACTTGAGGATACTCTTGCAATTGCCAATCTTTACCCAGTTGCGCTTGTTCAGCAGCGTATGCAATAGCAGCATTCAGACCACCTATTTCATCGACCAAACCAAGTTCTTTTGCAGCCGAACCTGACCAAACTCTGCCCTCGGCAATTTCTGACACTTTTTGTTGTGATAAGTTGCGTCCTTGCACAACTTTGTCGAGGAATAGATTATAAATGCGGTCAACACTACGCTGATAAATAGCTATCTCTTGGGCTGTTTTTGGGCGAGTTACTGTTTGAGTATCAGCAAACTGTGCTGTTTTTACTGAATCCCAAGTAATGCCATTATCATTTGCTAATTCCTGTCCATTAAACAGTACACCAAATACACCTATGGAACCTGTAATGGTGTTTGGTTCGGCAAAAATGCGACTGGAATCGCTAGCAATCCAGTAACCCCCAGAGGCGGCGACATCTCCCATAGATACAACAACAGGTTTGACTTCACGGGTGAGTTGTACTTCTCGCTGCATGATCTCAGATGCTGTCGCACTACCGCCGGGGGTATTAATTCGCAAAACAACCGCCTTGACATCATCATCTTGGCGTAGTTGATTGAAAATTCTGGCAAAGCGATCGCCTCCTACTTGACCCTCTTCACCTCTACCATCGACAATTTCGCCCTCAGCATAAACCACAGCAATGCGGTTTTTGGAGTTACGTTCTACACCTAAGTTTTTACCGGAAACTTGCGCGTAATTTATCAAGTTGATTTGTCGGAATGTCCTCTCAGAATCGCTGCTGGCTGTCAATTTTTTTAGATCAGTCACAACCTGATCGATGTATCCTACCTGATCTACTAAACCACTGGCTTTAGCTTCTTCCGGTGCGAGAATGGCTTGAGTATCTGCGATCGCTTGCAACTGTTGGGGAGTCAGTTTCCGGCTAGAACCTACCGTAGTCCGCCAATTTCCCCAAACATCGTTCAACAGGGTTTGTGTTTGTTCGCGGTTTTCTGGACTCAACTGAGTGAGGGTAAATGGTTCCACTCCCCCTTTAAATTTCCCCACGCGCACAACCTGAACACCAATGCCGAATTTGTCTAAAGCTCCCGTCAAAAATAAGGGTTGGCTACTCAAACCCTGAATTTCCATCAAACCTAAAGGGTTAATGACAATAGTATCTGCCACCGAACTCAAGTAATATTCCCTTTGTCCCAAACCTACACCATAGGCAACAATTTTCTTTCCGGAGGCGCGAAATTCTGCTAATGCTTGACGAATTTCTGTCAGGGAGGCAAAGCCCATATTACCAACTGTTCTGGTGCGGCTAGCATCTAAATAAATACCGACAATGCGCGGATCAAGCCTGGCCTTTTCTATAGTTTCGAGAACACGACGCAGTGTCATCCTTTCTACTTCTGCTCCAGATAATGCTCTCTGAAACAATTCGCCAGAACCGGGTTCCCTGTCAGTGATATTCATCGATAAGTCAAAAACTACCACAGATTTATCTTTCACCTGTGGACTACTTTCTCTGGTACTTGTAGCTGCAATTAACAGTAAAAAAATTCCTGTTGTGCCGATACCGAAGAAAATAAACAGTCCTAAAATAGTACCGAGTAAGCTAGCAAAAGTTTGTTTAACAAAATTACGCATTTTAGTTATAAATCACAATAGACAATAATTAAAAGTTTTGGTTGGCGACTGAGGACAATTTGCTGAGAAAAACATAATTGTCAAATTTTTCTTTCCATCCCCAAGGAGAGAATTAGGAAATTCGCTGTAAATTTCCGGAATCCTGCAAATTTTTCAAAGTAGCATTCCCAGTGCAAAATAATACCGTAGTAATTTCTGCAATTAACACCTCAGCTAAATCATAGACTGCTGCTTCTGATACTGCGGCTGCTTGCAAAAAGGGCATAGCTAAACCAGCTAAATCTGCTCCTAAAGCGATCGCCTTAGCTACATCTAGTCCGTGACGTAACCCACCTGAAGCAATCAAGGGTATATGAGGAGCGAATGCCCGAATACTGGTGAGACATTCTGCTGTCGGCAAACCCCAATCAGCAAACGTTTGTCCTAAGCGCCTCTGCAAAGCATTTTCCGCACGTTCACCTTCTACCTTGGCCCAAGAAGTACCACCAGCACCAGCGACATCAATTGCTTGTACTCCCGCTGCTATGAGTTTTTCTGCCATTGGGGCGGAAATCCCGTTACCTACTTCTTTGGCAATTACTGGTATTGGTAATTTAATACATAAATCAGCAATTTTATCAAGCACACCACGGAAATTAGTATCACCTCTGGGTTGAATAAACTCTTGCAGAGGGTTAATGTGCAAAATCAACGCATCAGCTTCTAAAATATCGATAATTCGCCGACATTCATCCAAACCATACTTGTAGTTAAGTTGGACAGCGCCCAGATTAGCAAACAGAAGCACATCCGGTGCGTATTTACGCACAGCAAAAGTATCAGCTACTTGAGGTTTTTCCACAACTACACGCTGGGAACCAACACCCATCGGGATTTTGTAATGTTGGGCAACTTGCGCTAAACGTTGGTTAATCATTGCGGCTTGTGCTGTACCGCCAGTCATGGACGAAATTAATAGGGGTGCGCCGAGGTGTTTGCCGAAAAAAGTTGTACTGATATCAATATCTTCGCTGTTGAGTTCCGGTAAACAGCAATGAGTAAACCGATAATGTTCTAGTCCATTGGTAATTTGGTGACATTGAACATCTTCTTCTAGACAAATCCGGATGTGATCCGCTTTGCGTGACTGGGTTTGGGCAGAGTTGCTGGTAGAGGCGTTCACTGGTAAATATGAGTCAAAGCAGTTTTGATCACTATTGTTACAGTAACTCGCCAGGAAAGCCCAATTTTTCCATAGACAAGAAACTATTTCATCACCATATTGGTTTAAATACCTAATTTCCGCCCTGAATTTCTTCAACTTCAAACATACTAATTAATACTCCAGCAATAGGAATTGAGAGAAAAACACCTACCAAACCAGCGACTTTCGCCCCTACTAATAAGGCAAAAAACATGAAGACTGGATTCATATTTATTGAGCCTTGCATAATTCGCGGCATCAGTAAGTTTTCTTCGACTTGTTGGAGGACAACACAACCAATTAATACTTTCAAACTTACCAAAATTCCTTGAGGCAAAACAATTAAAGAAACTAGGGAAATGCCGATAGTGGCACCAATGCCAGGAATTAAGTCAAATACACCTGCGATCGCAGCTAAAAATAAAGCATAAGGTAGTTGCATCACAATAAAGACAATAAATATTGAAATCCCAAAAAATAAGGATAACAATAAACGTCCCCAAAAGAAGCCCAAAAAGTTTTGCTGGACGGCAGAAGTGAATTTATTCCGTGTATTGGGTGGGAAAATTTTTATAATAAAATTCCAGATTCTTTTCCCATCTAACAACATAAAAAAAGCGACAACAGCTATCAAAACTAAATCAACTAAATTAGTTACTATAATTTGAAATGTCGTCAAACCTGTGCCAATGCCTGCTAAAATTTGATTGCGTAATTCTTCTTCAACTGCTTGCAAATCTACTTGAAAATTAAATCTTGTGAGCAAATTTTGTAATGTATCTAATAGAGAAAGTAGATAATCAAGAAATTGAGGTGCCTGATTGAGTAATTCTTGGAACTGAGATAAGATGGCAAAACCGAGAGTTGCTACTAAACCACCTAAAATCAACAGACTAAGTAAAAAAATTATAATAACTGCAATACCATGTGGTAAAAAACGTTCAGCCCATTTAACTGGATAATTTAGTAAAAAGGCTAGAATTGCCGCAAATATAAAAACGATAAGTACTGTTTCAAAATAAGCCAAAACTTGTATAATTGCCCAACTCAGCGCAAACAGTAATACATAACGAATCAGTTTTGTATTATTCAGTTGCTCCCAAAATCTCTTAACACTTGGCTCATTCATAAATTTAAATTAATTTAATATTCTTTTTTTGTATAATCATTACCGAAACCTTCTGCCAAGCATTTTGTCAAGTAAAAAGAGATAATTTCATCTACCTACGGTGACGCTTCTTCTCGGAAGATGAAGGGTTATGCTGTTCTTCTTCAGAAATATGTACAGCATACTCAGAAGGTACAATTGCCGCACCGCGCTGTTTGGCATAAACTTTGGTAAACTCTGCTCCTAAAAACAAAATGTGGGCAGCATAAAAAATCCAAGTGATCACAATTACAAACGATCCAGCTACACCATAAGCAGAACCAAAATCAGTTTGACCAAGAAATAAACCAAAGAAATACTGACCTACTAAAAATAAAAGTGTGGTGATAATTGCCCCAACAATAGTATCACGCCAAGCAATCTCAGCATCTGGTAACATACTATACATCATAATAAATATTAATGTTGTCCCTGTAAAAGTAATTAATAAGCTCATAATTTGCCACAGATAACCTGAACCGGGTACTAATTCATTTAAGATAATTACTAATCGTGCCAAGAGGGTGTTACCAACAAAAAATAAAACTAAAATAAAAGCAACTCCCAATACCATCAAAAAAGATAACAACCGTTTACGAAACAAATTAAAAACACCTCGTCCTGGTGTTGGCTTTACCTCCCAAATTCTATCGAGTGCTGCTTGAATTTGTGTAAATACTCCAGTAGCACCAAAGATGACAAAACCAATATTAAACAAAATTTGCCATGTTCTTTGTCCGGGATCAACCCTTAAATTAGCAATAGCTGTGCCAATTAATTCTGCACCTTCTTCACCAAATATTTGACTCAATTGAGAAACAAGCTCTTCTTGCACTGCTGCTTCACCATAAATTGTCCCCACAATCATAATTACTAGTACCATTAGTGGTGCTAGAGAGAAAACTGTGTAATAAGCTAGTGATGAAGCCAACAAAGACACTTCATTTAGTTGCCATTCAGAAAAAACTTCTGTCAATAAACGTCGAATTTTTCTAATACTCATAATATTGAATAGTTAGGGATAGAGGCTAATCCCGCTACCCGGAAGTCAAAAATCAAAAAGCCTGTTTGACGATTTCAAATGGTATGTCTATTTACACCGTGCTGTACTAGAAGAGAAGAGGTTGAGTGGTTAATTAGTTAGGCTTGTAAAGGTTCGTAGTGAGGACTTCATTCCTCTCCATGTCGTTTGATTTATGCCCCTGATTTGCCTACTCCTTATTCCCTAATCCTCTGCCATTGTCAGAAATTTTTAACTCATCACGGAATTGTAAAGTATGAATTTCCGTAGGCATTCCAATTCCTGCCTGTTCCAGTGCTTCTTTAATTGCTTGAGCCATCAAAGATGTAGTTTCTAAAAATGGTAATCGTCGAGAATTTACCCAACAGCGCACCTCAATATTAACTGTACTTGCTGCAAGTTCTCGTACTAAAATATCTGGATTTGGTTCTTTTTCGATACCTTCAACTCCTAAAACCGCGTCTATGATAATTTGTTTGGCTTTTGTAATATCAGCGTTGTAATCAATACCAAAAATAATAGAATTGCGGCGAACAGTTGAAGCAGTGTTATTAATAATAGTGGCACCAAAAACTTCTTGATTGGGAATATAAACAACACGCCCATCATAGGTTTTCAATGTTGTCGCTCGTAGTTGAATTTGAGTAACTGTACCTTCAAATTCTTTAATAACTATCTGATCCCCTAAATGAAAAGGACGAGATATCAGCAAAATAATGCCGGAAAAATAGTTACTCAAAATATCTTTGAGACTAAAACCTATGGCCACACTGGTTAATCCCAAAGTTCCCAGTAAAGTAGCAAAGTCTAATCCCAGGACTCCCAATGCCACAATTGCACCTACCACCCACACCACCCCATATACCAGGCGGCTAACTAAAATTTTGGAGCTACGATCTATTTCCCAACGATGCGCCCCTGCTAAAGTCAGACGACGCATACTAGTAGCGATTAACCCAGTGGCGATCGCCACTAAAATCATGCCGATAAAGGATGGTAGATTATCAATGGTATCTCGCTGAAACTGCCGCAGGGTAGATAATAGTCGTTGCCCCACATCAATGGCTAGGGGAGGTTGCTCAAATGCTTGAGTTAACTGCTTTGCCCACTGTTGTGCTAGTGTTTCTACTTCTAGGTTAAAGTCTTGGGCATCCTGTTGGGTGACAGTCATTAACACCCGGTTATTGAGTTGCAACGTGGCAATATCACGCTGGGGATCTAGGACAACAGAAACAGTCCTATTAACTGGATTTTGGACTAAAACACTGGCAATACGACGGTTAATAATCTGCGCCCGTTCAGTAGCACTAAGTTCTCCCAGGCTACCAAGTTGAAACACAGGCCGTCCCCTGACGACTATATCGGCAAAAAACGGGCCAGATGCGGGAATTGGTTGAGTTTCCCCTGGTGGGGGCGTTACAGGTATGGGGGGAATTTCCTGTGTTAGCCCCTGTCCCATAGGTACAAGCAGCAAACTCAAAAGAAATATGACAACTAGAAATTTACGGGTATAAAATCTGCTAATACCCTTGAGAAACCGTCTCACCATGATCTTTAATAACGCAATACCGCCGCTAAAGGAGCTGCTCCTGGTACTTTTTCAGGCTCAACGGCATATACAGTACCACCGTTTAACAGTGTATGTACAGCTGCTAAATCCATCAAGTCTTCATCACCGGCTTCTTGTTGGGGATGTACCTCTACTCTGCCTGTCTCTGGATCAAAATGTCCCCACTTTTGTTGTCCCACAGGAACGAATAAAGAATCAACTCGTTGGTAATAAGCGGCGGAAACAGCTTCGGTGATATTACTTGCAGTTTGTCCTGTCCCTGCCATTTCTTGATAGCGTTCCATAGCTTCATGTTGTGCTTGGTCAAAGTATGGCTGGACAATATTCCAAGCTTGTTGCTGTAATTCTTCAGCTTGTAATTCCTCTGGATTGCCTGTAATACCTTCATCCATCAAGTGGGGATAGGTATTAGCTTGTTTGTAAATGGGTAAAAGGTAGTCAACACCTGCTACCACCAGAGGCGATCGTTGATTGTTCAGCAACTCTTGTAAACCGTCATTCACCTTTTGGAAGTAACGCAACAAGTCATCTTTTTGCTCCTCGTTACCAGCGCCTTGACCATGAAATATAGCGGAGCGATCGCCCCCTCCTCCCCCTTGTGATGTGCCAGTATGAAACTGGAGGCTCTTTTCGGGATCATCATATTTTAGTGCCTCCGCAATACTTTGAGGCACATCGCCTAACTGCATCTCGCTGACACTGTAGCGACTACCCTGGAACAATCGCACTTGATTTTGACTGAGTGCCAAAATATAAAATTGTCCATCGCCTGTGAGCAAAGGTAGCAGAGGCTTGAAGTGAAAGCGGTCACTTACTACAACTAATTCCGCAAAATCCAGTGGTACACAGTAGTAACTAAATACATCGCCAGAGATGAAAATTGCTAATCCATCACTTTGATGTTGCCAAAAATCATATTCATCTAATTCTTGAGCAGGTTTTAGTAAGTCTCTAGCATCTTGTGGCCGCATCCCGGTGGTAATTAGTTGTTCTTCAGCTTCCCGGAGTAAGTTTTTAAACCGAATGGGGTTCTGTTGGGTTTCTACTCCCCGACGCTCGGTTGGTAGAAAAATTGAAACGCAAGTATCTTTAGCTGCTGCCAATATTGCTAGTTCGTCAATAGAAAATAATTTCAACTTAGTTTTTCTCCTTAGTGATTTTGAAAAAATATCAGGATATCTCTGGAGTAAAACCAGAGCGATCGCCTTGCACTAATGTCTAAGCATTTTCATTTTTAAATAACCCTCTGAGGTATGAAATTAATTAATAACTTTAGATAGTGGCGCCAGCAATTGAGATTAGTTATTGTATTTAGAGGTAGTCCAGTATTTCACTACAAAAGCCTCACGTTGCGCGCACTGCGGATGCATAACCTTAGCTGGATTGTCTCATATCCCTTACTTACCACTTCCTACTCCTATCAACGTTTCTTAGCTAAAAAATATGAAAGTAGATGAATTACTGAAAAACTACACCGCAGGTGTCAGAGACTTTACTGGTGTCAATCTCAGTGAAGCGGATTTAAAAGGATATGACCTCAGTGGGGCAGTTTTAGATAAAGCCATATTAGATGGAGCTAAACTTAATCATGCTAATTTAGCCCAAACCAGTTTAATAGAAGCAGACCTCAATGGAGCGGATTTGAGTAATGCCAATCTTAGTGAAAGTAACTTAGTTGGTGCAATTTTAGATGGTGCGATTTTAGACGGAGCCATTTTAGATGGTGCTAATTTAAGTCAGGCAGATTTAACCATAGCCAATCTCATTGGAGCCAACTTAAGTGATGCAGAGTTACAAGCAGCAAACTTACAAGCAGCAAACTTAGATCAAGCAGATTTAAGTGGTGCAGATTTAGCTGTAGCTGACTTAACTCAAGCGAATCTTAACGAAGCAGATTTGAACGAGGCCAATTTAAATGGAGCTAATTTAGATGGGACTGATTTAGGCGGAACAATTCTAGATTAGGTAGGATTATGACTGTACGATCGCCCAAATAACTCCTAATTTCTAGCTTTTCTATGGATTTTCATCCAGCGTTGTGTGCAGTCATAGCAGAACAAATTGCCAATAGTCCCCACAGGCGAATTACTTTTGCTGAATATATGGATTTGGCCTTATATCACCCTGAATACGGCTATTATTCCAGTAATGCAGTCAAAATTGGCTTTAAAGACGGTGATTTTTTCACATCTCCCAGTCTCGGTACTGATTTTGGTGAGTTACTAGCAGTACAATTTGTGCAGATGTGGGGGATTTTAGGACGACCTGTACCTTTTTCTGTGGTAGAAATGGGAGCAGGTCAAGGAATTTTGGCCTTACATATCCTTAGTTACTTGCATCTGCATCACCCAGATTTGTTTGAGGTGCTGGAATATGTGATTGTGGAGAAATCTCCAGGTTTAAGGCAAGAACAACAGCAATGTTTGCAGAATTTTCCTGTACGCTGGTGCAATTTAGCAGATATCCCCACTGATGCGATTACTGGCTGTTTTTTTTCTAATGAGTTGGTAGATGCTTTGCCAGTACATCAATTTATTTTAGAAGATGGGGAAGTGCGAGAAGTCTATGTGACGACAGGGGATGAAGGGGATACATTATTTGTGGAAGTTACGGGGGAAGTTTCTACGCCCCGATTAAGAGAATATTTTAATTTAGTGGGTATTGATTTAGCACCAAATGTCTATGAAGATGGTTATCGCAGTGAAATTAACTTAGCGGCTTTAGACTGGTTGAGTATAGTAGCTGACCGCTTGCAACGGGGGTATGTGTTAACAATTGATTATGGACATCCTGCCCATCGTTACTATAACCCCAGGCGATCGCAAGGAACATTACAGTGCTACTACCAGCATCGTTATCACAACAACCCTTATATTAATATTGGACAGCAAGACATCACAGCCCACGTTGACTTTACTGCCTTGGAAAGATGGGGTGAGCAATGCGGCTTAGAGAACCTGGGTTTTATCCAGCAGGGTTTATTTTTGATGGCATTGGGTCTAGGCGATCGCATTGCTGCTATCTCTGATCAAAAACTGCCTTTAGCCCAACTATTACAGCGGCGAGCTGCACTACACCAGCTGATAGACCCCACAGAACTAGGAGGGTTTGGGGTTTTAGTTCAAAGTAAAGGACTCCACAAGGCAGAAAGTTCTCAACCCCTCAAAGGATTAACTGTGCCAGAGTGAGAAAGCAGGGGGGCAGGGGAGCAGGGGAGAAAAACTACCCACAAGGAGTGGGGCTTTAAACATTCTCTTTTGGTAAAAAGTTAAAACTCTATGTAAGAATGCTAGATCAACCTGATATGGACTAGCATAACATTGGCTACTGTGCAGAGAAAAATCATAGGAAAGTATTAATTATGACTCCCCATGAATTGTTATTATTAGTGACACTACTTACTCCCGGCATCTTACTTTCAGTAATAATTATGGTGACTTTTGCCGCAGGTGGTTGATCAATAATCAGTAATGAATCAACGGTGAACAGTTATCTGTGGACACTGATAATTGTTCACTGGCAATAGAATCAAACAAGAGAAACGCGATGTCTACAACAGGCTACGCCTACGCTGTACCAAAGGAACGTGAAAAATGAAGGTGGCATTTCTGGGAACTGGACTCATGGGATTACCGATGGCTCAAAGGTTGTTAGCAGCCAACATAGAGTTAGTAGCCTACAACCGCACCCCAGAAAAATTAGCTCCACTACAGGCAGCTGGTGCGGAAATCGTCACACATCCCCGCCAAGCCATACGTGAGGCTGAGTATATTATTCTCATGCTGACTAATGCTGCGGCCATTTATCATGTTTTGCTATCAGATACATCTTGGCGCACCCTAGAAGGGCGGACTGTGATTCAGATGGGGACAATTACTCCCACAGAAAGCCAAGAAATTAGAGATGCTGTCATTGGCGGCGGTGGTGAGTATATAGAAGCACCAGTATTAGGGAGCATTCCCGAAGCCAAATCTGGCAAACTAATTGTCATGGTAGGCGCTGAACCAGAACAATATCAACGCCACTTAAAAATACTACAAAATTTTGGGTCAGAACCAATACTTATAGGGCCAGTAGGAGCGGCTTCTGGCTTAAAGTTAGCACTCAATCAACTGATTGCTTCCCTAACAACTGGTTTTGCCCTCAGTCTGGCTTTTGTAGAACGTCAAGGTATAGATGTAGATTTATTCATGCAAATCCTGCGTGATAGTGCCTTGTATGCACCGACCTTTGACAAAAAGCTGCGAAGAATGTTGGATGGAAATTATACCAATCCCAACTTTCCCACCAAACACTTACTCAAAGATACAGATTTATTTATTTCGGAAGCCAAAGCCCTAGGTTTAGATCTCACCAGTATTGAAGCTGTGCGACACATTTTACAAACAGCCATGAAAATGTCATTTGCTAATGATGACTACTCGTCAATATTTTCTGCCATGAATGAATGGGGAGAAGCTAGTGGGGAATAATTAATTAATTTAAAATGCCTGATAAATCCAATACAAACCCCGGTAAAATATCCTCTCCCGACAAGCTAGTAGGTGATTGTAGAATCTCGACTTCTTCCCCTGGACGGTAAATTTCTACTCGTTGGCTTTGGGGGTCAATCAACCAGCCGAGACGCACATCATTATTTAAGTACTCCTGCATTTTTTGTTGTAAACTCTCCAAGTTATCAGAAGCAGAGCGTAACTCTACAACAAAATCAGGGGCCATTGGCAAGAATCTAGTAGGGTCAGGATTTAAAGCCTCTAATCGTTCTCGATTCACCCAAGATGCATCAGGAGAACGGTTTGCACCATTAGGCAACTTAAAACCTGTAGACGAGTCGAAAACTAGTCCAGTATCATCAGCATCAGCCCAATTAGCCAAACGTTGTGTCAGCTTACTATTGCGATTTCCGCTTTTCCATCCAGTTGGCGGCATAATAATTAACTCACCCTCAGCTGTGCGCTCAAGTCGTAGCTCTCGATTGTTAACACAGAGTTGAAAGAACTGTTCATCTGTTAAATCAATGGCGGGGCTAAGGTTTAGAATCAGGGCAGTCACGTCGTTTTGCTCCAAATTCAACAGCAAGAGCGAATTGCTTTTAGGTAGTAGTCTAACAAAATTATCAAGTTAGGTTATGGGTGCAAAATTCCTCGTCTTCAGCAATACGGTTGTTTTAACATTCCTGTGCAAATAGTCTCTACAAAAAAACCCCCCATATCGGGAGGCTTAAATTTAGCGGAGAAAACTTGTTAATCTATACCACCAACACAGCCAGCGCTCCTCCTAAAGCGGAGAATACTGCGGAAACCAAGGCTGTGGCAAATAACCACCAGGAAGCTGTAGCTGCGGCTTTGCGGGTTTCTTCTGCTTGCCGTTGTGCTTGATGTTTGACTTCTTCTAGGCGGCGTTGCGCTTCATGTTGGATGCGCTCGGCGCGTTGTAATACTGTGTTGCGCGCCCGTTCGATTTGGTCAATAATCCGGTTGGCATCTGCTTCGGAGATGTCCTCACGGGAACTCATAATTGCTACTAGGGTATCGCGGTTGAAAGAAGACAGGCGATCGCGTAGGGCATCAAAACCAGCTTGGGGATCGTCAAACAATTGACGGACATCGTGTTTAACGCCATCGTAGTTGAGTTCAGGACGATCTAAGGAGTTGAGATAGTAACGGATGCGAGCAAAAATCCCGTCCACGACATCTTGAATCCGCCGTTGGATACCCCGTATCTGTTCGACAAATTGATCTCTTACTGAGACGATATTATCGGCAATTCTGGCTGCTTCTTCATCGGTCATATCTTCCCGAATTTTCAGCAAGGCAATAATTGTCGAACGGTCGAAATGAGCCAGGCGATCGCTAAAGCTTTCCATTCCTACCCGTGGATCATGCAACAATAATTGCAAGTCGCGTTTGATAGCTTCTGGATTCAGTTCTTCTTTGCCTGTTTGTCGCAGATACTCTTCTAAATAAGCTTGGAATGTTTCCACTCTCTGCTGTGTCCGGATTGCCAAGCGACGAGGCGATCGCACAATATCACGAATGGAAGTTTGTACAGAATCAATGACTTCATTGACTTGCTGTTCACTTAAGTCTTGACGTTGACTTAATAACTGTACCAACGTATCTCTATCTAGCTGTGACAAGCGGCGACGTAGTGCTAAGGCTCCTTCTTTGGGGTTTTCAAATAATCTGTTGAGATCACGTTGAATACCTTCGGGATTCAATTCAGATTTGCCAGTGTTCCGCAAGTAATCTGCGATTGTCGTAGTTACAGAGTCGTATTGCTCTTTGGCTCTGTGTACTAAGGCTTGAGGTGCATGGCGGACACTATGCCAAGAGTCTTCCACAGTATGAACGATTTGATTAACTTGCTCGTCGCTCAAGTCTTGGCGTTGACTCAATAACTGTACCAAAGTATCCTCGTCAAAGCGAGCCAATCGGGCGCGAATGGCTGTCATGCCTGCTTGGGGATCTTCTAGCAATTTTTGCAAATCAGCACGAATAGCATCAGGATTTAATTCAGATTTTCCAGTGTTACGCAGATATGACTCTACATTCAGCCACATGGTTTCTGCTTGATATTTGGCTTGGTCTGCCAGTCCTTTGGATTCTACCAAGACATGTTCAATCTGTTTTTCCAATTCATCCAGAATCGGGTCTACTTCTCCTATATAAACATCATTACGTTCTAGGAGAATATCGCTCATTCCTTTACGGTCAAATTGGGCTAGTCGCAGCGATAGAGTTTCGTAATCGGCTTCTGGGTCTTTCAGTATGGGTTTAAAGTTCTGCTCAATACCTTCGGGAGTTAAATCTGCCTTACTGGTTACCAAAAGATAACTGGCGACTTGACGTTGTAAGTCTTGTGCTATTTCTCTTTCTTCATCAGCGGTGACGATGACCAAAACTTCTCGGCGAACCGCTTCTAGTTGGTTAACAATTTGCTGAATTTGTCTTTGAGTTAGTAATCCTCGTTGTTGCAGGGTCTTGGCGAAATCGCTGCGAGACATTTTCTCTAATTCCCGCCGAATTATACCAGGGTCGGCGGCTGGGTCATAGATGACATCACGAAATTCTTGGGCGATTCTTTCCCGGCTCAATTGCCAAGCATATGTGTTGAGTAGGTAGTTTTCTACATCAGCGCGGATGGGGCTGTAGGGTTGTGATGGTGTCGGTAAACCCAGCTTATCTCCTTGTTCGGTGGCTTTGTCTTTTGCTTGAGTCAGGGCGTGCCAGATTTTTTCTACATCTAAATCTGACAAATCAGCCCGTCCCAGGGTAATCCCAGTCAGTGCTGTGAGGCCTTGTTGTAAGGTCTGTTGCATCAAACCGGGTTTTTCTGCTGCTGGTGCTTCCTTGGAGGTGGAAGTCTTGGTTTCGGCGATTAACCGATCTAGTTTGGCACTTAGTTCATCTGTCTTGGTTTGCCCTGGTGGTAGTGACTTGAGATAATCTACTAACTCACCTAAACGGTCTTGGTTGGGTTGTTGACTGACTACCTGCTGCCAAACTTTGTATAGGGTGTCAGCTATACGGTTAATGTCTCGTTTGGAAAGGTCAGTGCGACTACTAACTAAATCGATGAACTTCTGGCGGTCAATGTGGCGCAGATCAGGACTACCTGCAATGGCTAGCAGGTTGGGATCTTTGAGGAGATTTTCAAAATCACCACGAATTTTGGATAAATCTAATTCGGGGGGACGAATCTTTTCGAGGTAGTCTTCTACGTTTTCCCGGATACTATCAGGGTCAACAGCGCTGCCTATTTCTCGGCGCACAGCGGCCGCCGCCGCTTCGGCTGTGGCTACTACTTGCTGATTAACAGCTTTGGCCCCTAATGCTGCCGTTGCAGTCCCCATAATCGCTTGAAAACCGGAAGTAGCTGAATTGACCACCGAACCAATTAAAGAACCTACGGTAGTGGAACTCACCCACACTAGTAATAAAAAGTATGCACCCCAAATTACTAATCCCAGAATTGCACCGAGTCGGGCATCTAAAACTAATAGACTTAATTTAACTGCGAGAAAACAAGCCAGCAATAAGGCGATCGTCACAGTGATTAATGTCCAAATTCCCACTGCTGTGCCAATTTTGCGAATTGTGCCACCCAAACTTCCTACTTCCTCACTACCCGAATCTGAGTCAGAGGAACGCCCCAAGTAGGAAATACCTGCTGCGACGGAGAGGTTAGTTAATACTAATTGAAAAGCAAACGCTAGGATGACACCAGAAATTAAAGCCACAAAAAAGCGCGGCCCTGAATTGATCACCGATGCTTGCTCTGGTGTAATACCTGTGGGAACTACTGGAACCTGTGCCACCCACAATAGCGGCTTGTAGGCTGCCAACAGGTTTTCCGTATGTTGAAACATTATATTTCCTTCTTCTAGGGTTAAATTTGGGGGGATTAAGAATTTCATGAGAAGCAACTGTGTAATTATGTCTGTATCTATGGCAGTACCCAAGTCTTTGATAACTTTCAGAATCCAGGAATTTACCTGTTCAATGCATCTCTCTAAGGTTTGAAAAGTATATCTAGCGCTAGATGGAAGTTTGTTATTTAATAGCAGAAGTTCGCATAAAATTTGAAGTTATTATGCAGCTAAAAGCTGAACTATGATAGAATAAAGGGTCTATTTTTTAATTATTTATAACAGCTACAATAGCGAATTTATCTGTTTAAATCATAAATTGATTCTGATTTCTTGAGGGCAGATTTACATTTATTTACAATTAAAAATTTCATCACCCTCTCAAGGTGGATTTGTCTGTAGTCATACGTTGTTGAAATCGTCCACAAGATGTGCTTGTAGTTTGTACCTCCAGACAGAAAGCAGCTTATTGATAATTAGGTAAAGTAAAGTTAAGCAATAAATTTTTCAGGACAAAAACATGGAAACTCGATCTTCCTCTGATTTACCAACAGTTGCAAACGAATATAACGGTAGAGATCGCAATGCTTTTCTTTTCGGCTGGACTCCCCAAGCAGAAATCTGGAATGGTCGGTTTGCAATGATTGGCTTTCTTGCTTATTTACTGTGGGATTTAGCAGGATATAGCGTTCTCAGAGACGTGCTACATTTCATCGGTTACTAAAGATAAAGATTAATCACTCAAAAATAAATTGGATTTGGGAGAAAAAAATGGAAACTAGAGAAAATCGTCCATCTACAGATTTACCACCTATTGCTAAAGCTTATAATGGTGTAGATCGCAATGCTTTTATATTTGGCTTGAATCCTCAAGCTGAATTGTGGAATGGTCGCTTGGCAATGATTGGCTTTCTTGCTTACTTAATTTGGGATTTAGCTGGATATAGTGTCTTACGCGACATTCTGCATATTGTGGGGTATTAGTGATCAATGAGGAGTTGGGATAGACAAATTATCTGGTAATTTCCACACATACCTCACAAAAGATTCTTAACTCCTCACTCATACTGGTCTAGGTAGGCGGAACCAAAATTGGGAACCGCCTTTTGCGCGTGGGAGATAACCAATGGTTCCTCCCCAGCGTTCAATGGTAATTCGGCAAAAATAAAGTCCTAATCCAGCCTTACCTGACTTGTGTTTACCTTGGGAAAACTTTTTAAATAAGGTATTTACCATCTCTGGTGGGACACCACTACCTTCGTCATCTACGGACAAGAGTACATATTCTCCATCAGGTTGCAAATTAATGGTTACAGTAGACTGTGGTGAACTGTGGCGATAAGCATTTTCTACGAGATTGGAAATCACTCTATCCAAACGTGATTTATCCCCGATAACTTTCCAGTCTGCTTGCATATCAATACTAGGACTTAACTGTAAATGGATATGATTTAGTGTAAAAGTTGGGTTTAATAGCTCGAAAATATCCTGTGCAGAACTTAAAATGTTGGGTAAATTTTCACTTTCAATTGTAAAATTTTCTAGTGACATTACCTCAACAGAAAAGACATCTAAAATTTGCCTAATGAGCATTTCTTGATTAAGAGACTGCTTTCTAGCAACTTCTAAATATTCTTTCCCTTTTGGGGTCAAATTTTCAAATTCTAGTAAAGCTAAACAACAATTAATGGCACTCAGTTGTCCGGCTATGTCATGAACAATACAGTGAATTAATATCTCTTTTTTTTGATTTTCTTTTAAAATTTGTTGATAATTTAAATTGTTTTCTCTAGCTTTTTGAATAATATATTGATTATTTTCAAAGAGGTCAGTTAATAATGCGATTAAGAGAATTTTTTCGAAATTGACACAAAGTGCATAGGCTTCAAATTGGTATTCCTTGCCATTTACATCTATTTCATTCCATAAGCCGGACTTCAGCTTTAATTCACTATTTTGCTGCCAAAATTCTTCGGCATCAATTAAGAAGTTCTCTAAAAAGGGTATATGATTACGGGGGATAAATTTATCTGTATCAGATATCAGATTTTGTAGTTCAAATTGCTGAAACCAATTAGGGATATCTCCAATTATTTTAAATAATCCTGCACTCATTCTTTCTAAAGCGAGAATGTTTAAAGTTGCAAATAGTGCCTTATTTATAGAATCATTCATAAATTATATTAATTTTTCTTGTAATAAGATAAAATCATTAGCTTTTTGTTGCAGCAAGGAAAGGTACTGATTATCCCAAATATTATCTAATAGTAATACCCAATCTCCTTCTGCGGAAGGAAATAGATGGACATCGGCAAAGATTTTTTGTCCTATATTTACAAGAGGTAAAAAAATAGTGACATTATCTAATGGTAGCAACCCTTCTAAAAAGAAAACTTGTTCTGTGACATTCTTTCCTTGGCAGAGGTTGTTAATTCCGTATTCTGTTAGTTTACCGCCCCAAGTTAATAGTTCACCATCTTTTTTGACTAACAGATAGGCCAGGGAACGCTCTTCTATGAGAAAGTTCAAAATATAACTATTTACAGAGTTAGGAATATTCACTGTCTATTTATCCAGTATTTGTTTAGCAAGAGTTTGAAAAACTTCTTCAACACCTAGTCCATTTTTAGCGCTAGTTTTAATCATAGTCCAACCCTTGTTGACGACAGCATCTATGTCAGTCTTTTCAATTTCCCATTCATCTGTCATATCCTCTTTGTTCAGTACCAGAATAAAGGGAACTTTACCAATTGCGGCTTCTACTCTTGTTTGAATATCAAAAGCTTTTTCTAGGGTATTTCTCCGGGTACTATCTACGACTAATAAATATCCTGCTGAACCTCTGAGGTAAGACATTCTGATTTTTTGAAATTCGTCTTCTCCATGAATATCCCAGAGGATAAAATTTAATTTATGATCTTGTATATCTACAGTTTTTTTATCAATTTTGACACCTACGGTAGTCTGATATTTTTCCGAAAAGATGCTGTGAACGTAGCGCGTAACTAAACTAGTTTTACCTGTAGCAAATGCACCTACCATACAAATTTTTTTTGTATCATATATGAATATTAGTTATCAATACTTGAAAAGATACTCGACGGTGAGTTTCTAGAGATTTTGATGTCAAGTCTAACTGCAAAAGCTCTTGATAACTCATTCCTATAGCGGAAAATTTACTGGTGTTGATGCCTTGAGAATTTAAATAAGATAATATTCTATTAGCACGTGCTTGACTAAGAAGAGTATTTTGCTCTTTTGTTCCAGTAATATCTGTGTGTCCTATAATTTGAATTTGGACATCTTTGTTTAAATATTTAGCAGTATTTAAAATTTGCTTAATAATTAATACTAAGTTATTTAATTCATTGTTACTACCAGCTACTAGGTTAGTAGTTCCTTCATCAAAAAAGAGTGTTGTTTGTTCGAGTTGTTTTTTGTATGACTCTAGTTGACTTAGTTCGGTAGCTACAAGATTTTGCTCATCAAATTGCATAATTCCCGGAACATAACGCCATAATTTACGCGCTTCTAATATCCATTGACGAGGTGCAGAACCAGTAGCTTGCAAAATGCCATTGTTGTCAACTTGTAATGATACAGTTGTTGGTGGTTGGAGTAATGTTTCAACTCTTTGAGTGATGAATGGCGTCTCAAGGGACAAGTAAGGTTGCCAATGACTGATGACATTTTGGGATTTAAGATTTGTGGCTGGTATCAGAGTATTAGGATCTACTGCTAATGGATCACGCATTCCCGAAATGTGGTATTTTCCATAACGCTGCTTGGTGTTAATCACCACAATTCCTGGTTGGGAGTTGAGTTGTTGCAGATAGTTATGCCAGCGGAGTTGTTCTCTAATAGCAAAAAAGCCCCAAATACTACAAGCGATCGCAGCAGTACCGAAAAAAGCCCATGCATAAGTATAATTTTTTTTAGCTGGCGTTTTATATTGGATTGCCAAACAGGGTTCTAAATAAGATTGACTAGGCTGCAATACTGCTGTATTCCCAGTAAAACCATTAAGTTCTTGTGCAAGTTTGAGATGAATTTTTTCGATAGCTTCTTGAAAAACTAACTTTAACTCTTGGGGAGGGATACCCCGAATCATACCTGCAAGTAACGCTTGAGGCCCTGCTTCAATCCAGATTGTCAGTTCTCCAAAGCGTAAACTTTTTATCCCAGTTTCTTGAGATACATTAAAAGAGTCTTGGACAAAATCTTGAATAGCTGTCAACATCGCAGATACCAAATCTGGATCTTGAGTCGTTACCTCAGTTGCGACTAAATGTTGCAACAATAACCCAGTTTGTTTATGTATTAAAAATACTTGCTCAACGCGATAAACAAGCGATCGCAACAGGACAATTTCTGCAAATGATTTGCCAGTGCGTCGTGCTTCTAGTGTCCATTTGAGGCTCTCTGGTGATAAGCTATGTTCCAAGGTTTGATTCAGGGATTGCATCATCTCATTGAGAACTGTCGCAATTGCTTTGCGGGTGGCTGGGCCAATGATGGGAAAAAATGCTTCGGATAGCACATTTTGGTCTTGCTGTACAGAAGCTTGAATGGCCTCTTCCACCGTTGATACAATAGCTTCACCCAGTTTTTTATCTTGCTGCGATCGCAACAGTACTGCTTCTGGTAATAAACGGCTAATATCTTCTGGGTGAATGTGAGGATTATCTAATCGCTGATAAAGATTTTCCAGTTTAGTCGGTTCAAGTCCCAGAAGTAAACTACGAAGTTCACTCAACTCATCAATAACTTTTTGATCTTTGTTATTGACAGACAAATCAGAAGATTGGCTATGACTACCCACAACTTGAGTAGATACTTTACTTCTGGCATTAGGAGCATAGTCTTTCATTACCCAACTCCCCTTAATTCACAATTAATATTAAGTTGCATTGATTCGATATAAATTCATCAAATAATCAGGTGATTTTGACTTAAAATTCTGATTTATTTTCTGTACTTAATCGAATAGCTAAGTCGGTAAATAAGGCTGCCAAATTAGAACGATCAGCTTTGTTTCGACGCAGTTCCTGTGCTTCCCGTTCTAGTAAAGCCAAAATCTCTTCATATTTGTGCTGGATGTCATCTTGCAAACTTTTAGATTGGTTGAGAATTTGTTCGCGTAATTCCCTTTGACTATGAGTATTTTGCTCATCAACTTGAGCAATTTTTTTCTCTAATGATATAGTTATATTATTATGTTCTTCAGTTAGTAGGGTGACTTTATGGTCACGTTCTACCTGTTCATTTTTCAATCTTTCTGCTAAAGAATCTATTTCTTGTTTAACGTAACTTTCTAAAGCATCTAAACGTTTTCTTGTTTCATCACGTACATTAGAAAATTCTTTTAATAAGCGTTCTTCTAAGCGCACAAACCTTTTTTCAAATTCCCGTGATTGACTACCAAAAAGAATATCTCTAACTTTATCTAAATTGTTAACTTCACTAATACCATTACTAGTAAGCTGATGTGACCCCTGTTTAACTAGTTCGCCTGAATTATTATTGATGTATTCTTCAGGTGGGTTCATACTTTTAATCCTGATTAAATCTGAAGTTTGGTGTAATTTTTAGCTACGGGGATATCATAATATGGGGTTTAGTTTCTAGTCAAAACGAAGTATATTTAAATACAGAATTACTTTGTATCTACCTGAAGAGATAAATTTAATGATTGAAGGTGCGTTGCGCTGGGCGACAACACACCCTACTAATGAAGGATTGGGGTGATTGGATTAATCAATCCGATTGGGTATACCTAAAACACCACAAGGAAAATTAGCACCTAGTGTCTGGATAATGGGGTGATTAACTGATTTGCATCCCAAAAACAACACATCCGCCGCTTCTGATTCCACAACTTTTGTGAGTTCGGTTCCCACGCAGCCAAACCGCAAATGAGATTTAAAGGAACCTTCCCATTCTTCAGCCAAACTACGTGCTTGCCAAAGAATTATATCTGCTTGCTGGAGATGAGTTGTAGGATTTTCTTGTAAACAGGAACTAATACCCCGTAATTTTGCTGGAGTTAAAACGGGGGTAAAAGAATGGGAAACTTCACTAACAGGACATTCCAAAGTAGGCACAGGTTTAGCAAAGCTCAACACCCCTGGATACTGACTGCTATAATTATTTTCGACTACATAAACAGCTTGTACTGTAACTTGGACATTGGTAGCTAAACGCGTTTGATGAGCAATCCAAAAAGCTATATCTAGAGCGGTGTGACTGTTAGGAGAGGCATCATAGCCAACGATTAAGCTAACAGATTCTGCTTTGTGATCTTTTTGAGAAAAAGGTTTTTTCGGTTCTGGTAATAATACCATTTGACCAATTAAGTCATCTCGACCTATGGCGCTTTGCAGGCGCACTAACATTGGCTTGATTTTCACAGCTTTACCTTCTCCCCAAGGAAACGAATAATGAATGAGAAGCAGGGTAGAACACAGATAGCCCATATCCCAGAGGATATACATGTGATATCCGCAAGAAAGCCCCAATAACAAATGGTATTAAAGCCAATACTTTGGGGGTTTCCTTCCATTGCCGACGGAGTTAGCTGACGGGCTAAGACTGGAAGATGTCTCTCGTAAGATTAGCCCCAAACATTGGTTCCTCCGTTCCAAATCCAGTGTCGATGAATTTGAATTAGGCTACCCACTAAAAAAATGATAGTCTAATTTACCAATTTTGCAAAAGTATTTATCGAGTACATTGAAGGTCTGATTAAAATTACTTAATGGCCTTTTGAGTTTGGCGTGACAACTATAACTTTTTATGTAGGCGATCGCTAATTATATACAGTCATTAACAGACACATATTCTGGTTTTAGGTTGCTACACCAGAGATCAAGCCCATTTTCTATTGACAATACATGAAGAACGCAGCATAGGCGATCGCATTATTTCCCATGTGCGTCAAATTTAGGGGCAATTTTCAATATAATATTATGAGATCTATTTCTTTTGGCAGTTGAACTATATCACTGATTTTGATGAGCCGTACCGCAATCGCTAAACTAAGCGTATATGTAAATTTACCCACCTACTCCGGACTCACCTTAAAATAATGGATTTTAGTCTATTACTGGCTGAAAATACTGATATTATTCTCAATAAATGGGTTACAGCAGTTCGTAAAGATAGAGAGATTGAAAGTGCTGATGATTTAACTTATACAGCCATTCAAAATGATCTTCCTGATGTCTTAGACGCAATGGTAACAGTACTTTCTAAGTCTCAGGGAAGTGATATCCAGTCGATAATTACGGCTAGCTGGCATCATGGGGTTCTGCGAGCTAAACAAGGCTTTGACCCCACAGAAATTGCCCATGAATATCATTTGCTACGAATGGTAGTATTTGATACTTTGGAATCTGATTTATTAAAAGGAACACCTTTAGAGATCATTCGAGCAATGCGTTTGATTGATGCAGTAATCGATGAAGCGATCGCTCGGTGTGTTAATAGTTATGTTGAAGAACGCTTACGAGAGTTAAAGCATTTGCAGTTGTCATTAACGCTACATAATCAGCAACTAAATCGCTTAATTGTGGCTAATCAAGATTATATTGCTCAACTAGCACATGATTTGAAACACCCTTTAAGTTCGATTATTGGCTACTCAGATCTATTTTTACGCCAACAACGCAAGAAGCCAAACGTCAGAGATACTTATACCAATTTAGAACATATTGAGCGCGTACTACGCAATGGCAGACATTTACTGCGTTTGATTAACGATGTGTTAGAAATTTCTCGGTATGACGCAGGACAGATGAAACTCAACCCAGTCAAGACTGATGTGCGTGAGTTAATCGACAACATATGTGAAATGTTGCAGCCTTTAACAGAGGAAAAAAATTTACGTGTAGTGGTGGATTACGATAGCATCCCTCAGGAAATAGTCACAGACGAGTTTCATTTACAACAGATTATGACCAATCTTGTGAGTAACGCCATTCGTTACACCAAGTCCGGGACTATTAAAATAAAATGCCAGCTAGTGGATAATGATAAATGGGCGATCGCAGTTGCTGACACCGGAATTGGTATTGCACCAGAAAATCTAGAGCAGATATTTGAACCTTATTTTCGGGCTAATGCAGGTAATCAGCCTTATCTACCAGATAGCACTGGTTTGGGCTTGGCAATAGTTTCTCGTTTAGTTAAATTATTGCAAGGTGAAATTGATTTAGTATCTGAGGTGGATGTGGGTTCTACTTTTACAATTACTCTGCCTTTGAAACTAAATCTACCGCAAGAGTGAATCCCAAATTACTGTAACAACAAACCTTGTTTTTCTAACTTAGCTAACGCATCTTCCGCAGCAGCTTTTTCTGCTGTTTTTTTATTGCGCCCCTTACCTTCTCCATATTCTTTGTCATCCACTAAAACTTTAGCGGTAAATTCTGGTGCATGAGACAAACCACCTACTTGAACTGTGACATATTTAGGAGGATTGGGAGTCACATTGCGTTGTACCCATTCTTGAAAGCGATTTTTGCAGTCTACATTCGAGCGAGACATGACAATTTGCTCAGGTACAGCATCAAATAATGGTTCAACAATGGCGCGAACTGCTTCAATATTTAAATTGTTATCCAGATAGTAAGCAGCAATCACTGATTCAAAAGTACTACTCAGCAAATTAGGATTTTGGTAGCCGCCATCTCTAATAGCACCTTTTCCTAACCGCATTCTCAAATCTAAACCCACCTCAAGCGCAAACTTAGCTAATTGCTTCTCGTCTACTAAAGCCGAACGTCGTCGAGTTAATTCATCTTCTCCTCTTTCTGGATGACGACGATAAAGATATTCACCACTTAAAAAATTCAATATAGCATCACCGAGAAATTCTAAACGTTCATTGTGTTCACCTTCTTCTGGGTTTTCATTTACATAAGAACGATGTGTCAACGCACGACGTAAAAGTTTTTCATCGCGGAATATTAGAAGCCGATGTGTTTCAGTAGTGTTTGTATTCATTTTGTTTAATTGTCTTGATACTGCTTGTTAATCACAGCATAAAGGCATCTTATCTAGTAAATTTCGATGATTTTGAACTATCCCCAATCATCAGATAATAATGGGACATCATAAAATTTAAACTTTTGGTCTACTGTTATTATGGTTAAACCTTCTACCAAGGCTTGAGCAATTAATATCCTATCAAAAGGATCTTTATGGTATAGAGGTAAATCAGCAACCTTGATTCCATGTGCCAACGTCATAGACAAAATCTCAAAACGACTAAATCGTAAAGCCTCCTCCAAATTATTAGGAGCAATTAACTTTCCTAAAGACTGTTTAATTGAAATCTCCCAAGCACTAATCGCACTAACAAAAATTAAATTTTCAGGATTAGTAATTACCTCTCTTACCTGATATGACAATTTAGAATCATTTTCTAAAAACCACAACAAAACATGAGTATCTAACAAAAAAATCACTACTCATCCCCATAAAATGCTGCAATTACTTCTTCTGAAGTCTCATCAAAATCATCAGCAATCTTAACTTGTCCTTGCCAAAAACCTGCAACTCTTGGTTTTAAGGCATCATTTACCTCAGTTTCAGTAACTTTAGGTTCAGGTTGAGGCAATGGCAAAACTTTTGCAAAAGGAATACCCTGATGAGTTAGGGTAACTTCAACATGATTTTGAATATCTGACAATAAATCAGCTACATTATTCGATAAATCAGCAATATCAAAAGTTTTTGGTGACATTTTGTTTATGCCCTACTCATTACCAGCATTATAGCTACTTTAAATGTTTGGTGGAAATACTTTATTTAAGTCGAGTAATAAATCATGAAAACAAGACAAAGCTATCACCTGATTAGGCAAAACAATACGCTTATTTAAATAGCCATATTTTCCTTGGGTGTCTAAATATGGTTCACTGTAACATTCCAGATGATGATCAAATAAATTAAAGATCCAATAATCATGAATACCTGCTTGAGCATAAAGAGGTATTTTGACATCTTGGTCGTAAGCTAAAGAAGAATCAGCAACTTCCATGACCAATAAAATATCCACAGGGACAGGGTGAGATGAAAGATAATTATCATCTCGATTTTTGACAATGGCAAAATCTGGCTCAGGTTCGCTGTTAGGTGGTACGCTAATGGGGGCTTGAGATTGCAATGTTGCCCTATCTCCTACAAGTTTTGGCAGTTCCCGCAACAAATTTCGTAAACAAGTTTCGTGGGCTGTACCCTTGGATACCATTTGAATAATTTCTCCATTAATTAATTCAATATGATCATCTTCATGAAAAAAGCCCAGTTCTGTCAGCCTGTGGTATTCATCCAAAGTAAAACGTTTAGCTTGAGCAATACTCATCAACTTGCTCCCAGATTTTCATATCGTATATTCTAAGTGTGCCAGAAATTGCTATGCTAAAAGCCGAGACCAGCTATTTTGCTAACCATGCCCGCGCCTACTTTAAACCCTACAATTACAGCCTTTCCCTTGACAGCCGTAGTCGGCCAAGAAGCAATTAAATTAGCCTTGCTGTTAGCAGCAGTCGATCCTGGTTTGGGGGGAGTGGCGATCGCAGGTCGTCGTGGTACGGCAAAATCAGTCATGGCTCGTGCTATTCATGCCTTACTACCACCCATCGAAATTGTTAAAGGCTCCATTAGTAACTGCGACCCTAACCACCCAGAAGATTGGGATGATTATCTATCCGCAGAGTACGCAGATCAAGATATTAACCATATCCCTACCGAAATCGTCCCAGCACCTTTTGTGCAGATACCGTTGGGAGTGACAGAAGACAGACTTTTGGGTTCTGTGGATGTCGAAAAATCTGTCCAACAAGGTGATACGATTTTTCAGCCTGGGTTACTCGCCACAGCTAACCGAGGTGTGCTGTATGTGGATGAATTGAATTTATTAGATGATCAAATCTCCAATCAGCTACTCACAGTACTATCTGAGGGACGTAACCAAATAGAACGTGAGGGAATTAGTTTTCAGCATCCTTGCAAATCCTTATTTATTGCCACCTATAACCCAGAAGAAGGCGGATTACGGGAGCATTTACTTGATAGAATTGCCATCTCCCTTTCTGCTGACGGTGTACTGGGCTTAGATCAAAGAGTAGCAGCAGTAGAGCAAGCGATCGCCTACTCTCAATCTCCCCAAGAGTTCCTTCAGCAATATAACGAAGACTTAGACGGCCTGAAAACTCAAATTATCTTGGCGCGGGAATGGTTAAAAGAAGTCACCATCACCCAAGAACAAATTGCCTATTTAGTAGATGAAGCGATTCGTGGTGGAGTCCAAGGACATCGCGCCGAATTATTTGCTGTGCGCGTTGCGAAAGCTGCGGCGGCTTTGGAAGGACGCACCACAGTCAACGCCGAAGATTTACGCCGGGCTGTGGAATTAGTCATTGTCCCCCGGTCAACCATCGTCCAAACGCCGCCACCTGACCAACCACCGCCACCGCCACCACCACCGCCACAAGACCAAGCAGAACAGGAAGACCAAGACGACGAAGACGACCAGGAAGACCAAGAAGAACAAGACCAAGACGAAAATCAAGAACAAGAACCACCCGATATTCCAGAGGAATTTGTTTTTGACCCAGAAGGGGTGATTTTAGATGAGAGTGTGCTGTATTTTGCCCAAATGGCGAAACGGCAAGGCAAATCTGGTAGTCGCAGTATTATTTTTTCCGAAGACCGGGGACGCTACATTAAGCCAATGTTACCCAAGGGTAAAGTACGACGCATTGCTGTAGATGCCACCCTGAGGTCAGCTGCACCCTATCAAAAAGCCAGACGCGAAAAAAACCCAGGTAGAAACGTCATTGTCGAACAAAGTGATATTCGTTCCAAACGCTTGGTACGTAAAGCTGGGGCGTTGGTTGTATTTGTGGTAGATGCTTCTGGTTCAATGGCACTTAACCGGATGCAATCGGCTAAAGGTGCAGTCATGCAACTGTTAACAGAAGCTTATCAAAACCGTGACCAAGTTGCATTGATTCCCTTCCGGGGTGAACAAGCAGAGGTATTATTACCCCCCACACGTTCCATTGCTTTAGCACGTAACCGTTTAGAAAGATTACCTTGTGGTGGTGGTTCGCCCTTAGCACACGGTTTAACCCAAGCAGTACGTGTCGGCGTTAATGCCCAGATGAGTGGAGATGTTGGGCAAGTTGTGATTGTTGCCATTACCGACGGCCGGGGTAATATTCCCTTGGCGCGTTCTTTGGGTGAACAGCTAGAACCAGGGGAAAAGCCAGATATCAAAGCAGAATTATTAGATATTGCTGCAAGGATTCGCGCCGCAGGAATGCAACTATTAGTAATTGATACAGAAAGTAAATTTGTATCTACTGGTTTTGCTAAAGAATTATCGCAAACAGCCGGAGGCAAGTATTATCATTTGCCCAAAGCCAACGATAAAACCATAGCTGCCATGACTAAAGGTGCGATCGCTGATTTAAAATCTCGATAAGGGCATAAAGTAAAACCCAACGCTTCGCTGGGAAACGCTGGGTTTAATTCTTCGGTTTTATCTCCTATTCCCGACTCTTAAAACTCTCCCGCTAAAGCTGGGACGCACTGTTCACACAACAAGGGATGCTCTGCTGATTCTCCCACATGGGTAGAGTAATTCCAGCAGCGATCGCATTTCTTCCTATAGAGTTAGAGTTTCTTTCTTTGTTCTAAAGGCGCATCAGAGTGAATCTTTATGACAAGGGAGATGCTGCCCAATTGTCATATTCTAGATTAGATATATTTTGAAAATGTTTGATATTTGCAGTAATTAAAACGCATTCATGTTGAATTGCTGATGCTGCAATAAGCAAGTCAATCGGAGCAATGAGTAAACCTTTTTGACGTAAGTCTGTGTAAATGAGACTTGCAATGTTAGCTGTTTCTAAATCTAGTGGAAAAATTTCACTGCTATTGGCAAGTATTTCAAATTTTTGCAACAGTTTTCGTGCATCTTTGTAGAGTAAACCACTTTTGATTTCGTAGTAGGTGAGAATAGAAAAAGTCAATTTATTGTGAAATCGTTGGTATTCACTGAATTTTTTGACAACTTGTTTTTCACCTCGCAAAAAATATGACAAGATATTTGTATCCAATAAAGCTTTTTTCACAGGTCGATTTGTCTTTGTAAATCTAACGATCGCTGTTCTTCAATCTCATGTTCGAGAGTTTGTAAAATTGTGGCTTCTTCACCACTGGCAATACCAGCAAATTGCATAAAATCTATGGATATTTGACGCATTTCATTTTCTATCTCAACTGTCCCGATGAGAGCTTCTAATACATCCCAAGCATTACCATTAGGCACTGATTCAATGGCAGATTCAATTTTGATGACATAACGCTTGTTAGGTTCCAAATTTAAAGGTGAATCTGGACGCAAAAATTGACCATCAAATGTAACTATTAATGTCTCACTCATAATTTTGTATGATAAGTATTTACTATTTAATTTTACTACTTATATATTCATCTGATCAGCAAAACCCAACGCTTCACTAGGAAACGCTGGGTTGCATCAAACCGGAGTATTTCTACTCTCTAAAACTCTCCCGCTAAGGCGGGAACGCACCGTTCACATAATAAGGGATGCTCTTGTGATTCTCCCACATGGGTAGAGTAATTCCAGCAGCGATCGCACTTTTCCCCTTCTGCATTGACTATACCAATTTCCCAATCTACTGTTTTGGCTGTATATTTTAATCCTTGTAGTTTCTCAGCAGAATCTAAGATTTCCACTTGGGAAGTCAGCAATAAATACCGCAGTTCGTCAATACCATTACCTTTTTTGGGGTTAAAGGCTTTGATAGCATCGCCTAACTGTTTATGAGGAATGTGAATTAAGGCTTTCGCTTCTAGGGAAGAACCAATCATTTTTTCTACCCTGGCTTGTTCTAATACCTTGTTAACATCGGTGCGGAGTTGTCGCAGAGTTTCCCAAAATTCCCCTAAATCTGGGTCACTCCAGGCTTGGTCTATCTGCACCCAACCAGCCTCAAATACCGATTTATAAGGTGTTTTATAGGGAATGTATTGCCAGATATCCTCAGCAGTATGACACAACACAGGTGCGATCGCTCTGGCTAAATTTTCTAAAGCAATCTGCAATACTGTTTGACAACTGCGGCGACGGAAAGCATTAGCAGCACTAATGTACAGTCTATCTTTGGCAACATCTAAATAGAAGTTGGATAAATCCACAACGCAGAAATTCTGCACTGTTTGGAAGAAGCGGAAGAATTGGAAACTTTCAAAAGCATCTGTAACTTCTGCAAACACCTCAGTCATGCGGTGCAGCATATAGCGGTCAATTTCTGGTAAATCGTCCAGGGGTACTGCATCTTTTTCGGGGTCAAAATCATGCAAGCTACCCAACAAAAACCGCGCTGTATTGCGAATCTTGTTTCTAACATCAGCTAATTGCTTGATGATATTGCTACCCAGGCGCACATCAGCAGAATAATCTACCGACGACACCCACAAGCGCATCACATCAGCACCATAGGGAGGTTCTTTTTTCTGGTCTTTCCCGCCATTAATTACAATTTGGGGGTCAACCACATTCCCCACCGATTTACTCATTTTTCGCCCTTGTTCATCTAAAACAAAGCCGTGAGTCAAGACAGTTTTATAAGGTGCAATGCCATTTACAGCTACACTAGTCAGCAAACTAGACTGGAACCATCCCCGGTGTTGGTCAGAACCTTCCAAATACATATCAGCTGGATAGCGTAACTCAGGACGTTGTTTCGCCACAGCCGCCCAAGACGAACCAGAATCAAACCACACATCCATAGTGTCTGTACCTTTGCGGTAAGACTTACCATCGTTGCGGTAAGACTGGGGTAATAATTCCTCTACCGATAATTCCCACCAAGCATCAGAACCTTTTTCGGCAATGATAGCTTGGACATGGTTGATAGTTTCCTCATTTAATAACGGTTCCCCGGTCGCTTCATCGTAGAACACCGGAATCGGTACACCCCAACTACGCTGACGAGAAATACACCAATCAGAACGTTCAGCCACCATCGGCGTGATGCGATTTTCCCCTTGGGCTGGAATCCATTTTACACCTGCGATCGCCTTTAATGCTTCATCCCGAAAACCAGCCACCGAAGCAAACCATTGTTCAGTCGCCCGGAAAATCGTCGGCTTCTTCGTCCGCCAATCGTAAGGATATTTGTGGGCGTAAGCTTCCTCTTTCAACAAAGAACCAGCAGTATTCAACGCATCAATTACCGCTTGATTTCCCTCACCCAGCACATTTAACCCAGCAAACTCACCCGCCTCTTGAGTAAAATCACCATTGTCATCCACAGGCGCAAGAATCGGTAACTTGTAACGTTGACCAACAATATAGTCCTCCTGACCATGACCAGGCGCAGTATGTACCAACCCAGTACCAGACTCAGTAGTAATATAATCACCACCCACCACCACCGGACTTTCACGGTCAAACAAAGGATGACGATAAGTAGAATGTTCTAAATCCCGCCCCTTAAACGTAGCCTTCACCGTTAAATCCACATCCAAAGTAGCAGCCAACCTTTCCACCAAATCAGCCGCCACAATCAAAAACTCTCTCTGCGCCTTAGCGTCTTGGCGTGAAACCTCCACCACCGCATAATTCAAATCACCATTCACCGCCACAGCCAAATTCCCTGGAATCGTCCAAGGAGTAGTAGTCCAGATAGCGACACTCAAATGCGGCAAAAATTCCCCCAAAACAGGCTTCACCGCCTCAGCCAACTTCGTCACCGGAAACGCCGCATAGATACTGCGAGAAGTATGACCTTCCGGATATTCCAACTCCGCCTCAGCCAAAGCCGTCTTAGAACTAGGACTCCAATGCACTGGCTTCAAACCGCGATAGATGTATCCTTTTAACACCATCTGACCGAACACACCAATTTGCGCCGCCTCATATTCCGGCTTCAAAGTCAGATAAGGATGATCCCAATCACCCCAAACACCGTAGCGTTTAAAACATTCCCGTTGGTCATTTACCGTAGCTAAAGCAAACTCCTTCGCTTTTTGTCGCAGAGTTAAAGGCGTTAAACTTTGCCGTTCTGCCGACTTCATATTTTGCAGCACTTTCAACTCAATGGGTAACCCGTGACAATCCCAACCCGCCACGTATCTAACTTTACGTCCTTGCAGTAATTGGTAACGGTTAATAATATCTTTGAGAATTTTATTTAAGGCATGACCAATGTGCAGCGAGCCGTTAGCGTAGGGAGGCCCATCATGAAGTATAAATAATTCGCCGGGGTTTTCTTGCGACAGGCGATCGTAAATTTTATTTTCTTCCCAGAACTTCTGGATTTCGGGTTCCCGCTTGATGGCGTTCGCCCGCATATCGAATTTAGTCTTGGGTAAGTTTACCGTATCTTTGTAGCTTCCAGGTTCTGTCACAGTCTCATGCCTAAGATTATATGTGCAGTTTATCCGATCAATTATAAGAGATGGGCATGATTATAGTCTTAAATTGAGGAAGGAAAGCGAACAGGAGTCATCAGTGTTTTAAAGCGATGAAGTTTTGTAATTAGTTTTTATATAATAGATTTCAGAATCGTGAGATATCGGGACGGTTGTTGTTTTTTTTCGTCTTTCCAAGGCATCATTTTCACTTTCGGATAGGAGAAACCCAATATTCTCTTAGAACGAGTAACAGCAACAAATATATTATGCTTTTCATCTTCTATGGCAGCAGGATTGTTAGCACGGTAATCAGGAAATGTTCCCTCTGCCATACCCATAATAATAACTACATCAAACTCTAAACCTTTAGCTTTTCCAACCGTTAATAATGAGATACCTTCATGATTTGCTGGTTGAGTAGTCCCTAAAGCAATATGATTAAGAAATGATGCAAGACTAGGATTACCACCAGGTTTTGAACGTAAAAAAACATCCCAATGCTTTCGCCATACTTCAGTATCTTTAATAATTAAAGCACGTTCTTCTTCTTCTGAATTTTCTAGCGTATTAGCAAATTCATCTAAGCTATCCATTGCCTTAATGAAAGCAAAATTTTGTTCAGTCCAATTCATTACTTTTACAGCTTCTAACACTGCTTTTTGTTTATTGTCAGAGATTGTTTTAGATATTGAGTTCAAAATCTCTAAACCATTATTAAACTTTTTATATGGTGTAAATTTTTCATCTATATTCCAACGGTTGATTAGTTTTCCAATATGAAGATGAGAGCGAGGATTAGCGATGATTCGCATACATAGGTCAAAATCTTTTAGTAGATCAGATTCACTTTCATCTTGCGGTGAAATTTCTTTGTAGTAAGGATATCCTCTATTAATTAATTCATCTTCTACAGAGGATAGTACATAGCGAGTACGACCTATTAATGCACAACTTCCCCAATTTATAGGGGTTTCAACAGATGTATGTCCGTTATCAATTAGTTTTTTAATATAATCTAATACTAAAATTGCCTCATGTTTTTCATTTGCTGCTTCTATAAATTTTAATTCTCCGATAATAGGTAATCTTTCTTCTACTTTATATTTTGAATCTAAAGCCTTAGCTGCATTAACAACCATTTTAGATGAACGAAAATTCTCTTTCATCTCAATCTTAGTTGCTTGAAAATATTCTTCAAAATTATCCAAATATTTAGTATTTGCTCCATTCCAGCCAAAAATTGCCTGTTTAGGATCTCCAACCATCATTACATTTCGATATTCAGTACCACAAAGTGCAAGAAGTACCTGATATTGAACTTCATTTAAATCTTGTGCTTCATCAATACAAATATATCTGTATAACCGACGGTAAAAGTCAGCGATTTTAGGACGTTCTGTAAATAGTTGGTATGTCAACAATAATAGATCATCAAAATCTACTGCATTAGATGTACGGAGAACTTCATTATAAGCTTCATAGACTTTTCTGTGAATTTCATCAGTTAGCATTTCAGGAAGTTGTAAATTCCTTTTAGCTTTCTCAATTGTTTCAAACCAATTTGTGAGCAGCTTGTTTTGCTGTTTTGGTTCACCAGCATTTTTTAATTCATATTTTAGTTCTGGATCATCCATTACTGCTTGTAATAATATTTGTTTACGATCTTGGTTAGATTCGAGAATATTAGGACGACCTTCAATTCCTACAGCTTTACCTCTATTTGCTAATACCTCTAAACAAAAACTATGTAATGTACCAATAAAAGCCCGTTGATTTATATTTGGAAACTCTCGCAAACGTTCTTTCATCTCGTTGGCTGCTTTGTTGGTAAAGGTTAAAGCTAGGATGCGAAAATGTCCTTTATCTTCAATGAGTAAACGTCTCACTCTTTCTGTTAAAACAAGAGTTTTACCTGCACCAGGTCCAGCAATAACTAACAATGCGCCATCACCATGTTGAACAATGGTTTGTTGGGTTTTTGAAAGATGAATTCTCATATAATCTTCCCTTTTATCTCTTTTGTAGACCAATATCATCAGATATTTTTTCAAATAATTGGCGAATCTTCTTGGGAAATCTGCGCTCTTCATCCTGTAAATCAGTTATTGATTTTGCAATTGGTAATCCATATTGAGTTTTGCCATTTGTGAGTACATCAATTAATGCTTTCTTTCTTCCATCTGCTAACTGATAATCTCTTACTGTCCCACCCTTGGCTTTTTGACCATGCATTCTTATAATATAGTCAGTATCTAAATAATTAACAGTGTCATAATAAATATCAAGCATAGCTAAAATAGCATCTTCATATTCTTCATCAACAAGGTAAGATTCAAAATTTTGATTTTCAGGTAGAAAAACTATATTAGAATGCTGAGTATAATCATCTATGCCTATATTTCTTAATGCGGTTGTAACATCTTTCACGGCGGTTGGTTCAGTATCTGAAAATAGATACCAAGGAATCTGAAAATTGGATACTAAACGAAGAAATGGTAAATAATTTCCAGAACCATCAACTCCAATAAAAGAAATACCCAAAGAATTAATATGTCTTTCCCAATATTTTTCAGCAAAAAATGGTAGTGCTTGTTCTTCCGTTTCTCCTTCAAATAAAACAACAGCACGAGAATATAAAATATCCCCTCTCGTATTCATCACCATTCTATCAATTTTGCGGATATCTTCAGGTTCAAGAGATGTTGTATCCAGTTGAGTTACCACTGTATCTGCTCCATTTTTCCTAAAGTGTCGAAAACTGGAAATATGTGCTTGACTAGCAATGTAAGGAGAGTGTGTACTAACAATTCGTTGACCAGGAATATCTCCAATTTGCTTGAACAGTGAACGCTGTGCTTGGGGATGGAGATGAGCTTCTGGTTCTTCTAAAGCTAACATAGGATGTATAGTTCCAACCTCAGCGTTTTTTTGTCTCCAAGTGGTATAAGCATGAAATATCAGTAATGCTGCTAAACTTCGTGTACCCATACCATGTCGAATGAGTGGGAAAGTTTGCGCGTCTTTAGTTGCGAAGGTTACATCTATTCCTTTACTCAAATTTCTTAAATTACGAGCAATGGGAGTAATAGAAACACTTCCTTGGTCAGAAGCAACTGTTTGATGTAGTTCATTTAAAGATTGCTCAATATGTCGAAAAACTTCACTAGATGTCGTAATATCTTCATTTAGTTTAGCTAAGTTCTCTTCCAGACTTTCCACCTTTTCATCTGTAAGCCCTGGGTTAGAAACTAATTTATGCCAAAAGGAATTTCGAGCATACATTTCATCTTGTATATCCCGTTTAGCATCCATTAAATAGAATGATAAAGGCTCAATGTGACTAGAAGTAACAAAACCAGCATTTTCTTTAATAATAGATTTATTCCAATTATTTGGATCTATTTGCCAGTCCTGTAAGAACCTTCTTTCTGTAACATATTCTCCTCTTGTGGAATCCCATTTTATCTGAGTACGAATAGCAATAAAATCATTATCTTGGTCATCTTGTGAAATTGCAATTCCCCAAATTTCTAACCAAAAACTACCCTCTGGAAAGTTCTCTATAACTTTTCCTTCATTATCCACATCCACTGGTCGAATGAGTATATCTATTGTCACCATTCTATCTTTTGGTACTTTGTTTTCTGAAGGTGATAAATAGATATCTTCAGGTGATATCGTTCTTCTCCCTGAACCAATGGCTGTAAATAGTGCCTCTAAAAAGCCTGTCTTACCTGAATTATTCTCTCCTATCAAAACAGTCAGTTCATCTAGTTTTACGTCTACTTGTTTGAGGGAACGAAAATTGCGAACTCGTACTTCTATAAGTTGGATGCCACTCATATCTATTTATTGTAAAATAAAATTATGGCATGATCTTTATCTAATATACGTATAATGTAAAAAATGAGGGTTATAGGTTGGGGTAATGTTGGGTTTTACTGTGTTCAACCCAAACTACAGATATTGGAAGTTATAAAAAATGAGTAACTTATAGTAAATTTTGAACTTGTTTATTTGACTATGGTTTTTCAATTAAAAAAAACCCAACGCCATATTAGGTAACGCTGGGTTTCAATAAAATCAACCAGCCTGATTATTCGGTGGTATTTGTTCCGATTGCTCTTCTGCTAGAGGAGCAAGTGCAGCATCCGGTGCAATTTCCTCAGCAGGAATCGGTTCTTTTTCTTCAGTCTCTGTTTCTGCTTGTGCTGCTTCCACCATTTCAGCAGATGGGGGATTTGGTGGTGTGGCTTCTGGTACAACCTCACCTTGAGATTCAGTCTCGGCGGTAGTAACTTCTTCCTCTACAGGTTGTTCTGGTGTGGGAGTGGTTTTATCGATAATCTCCACAGCAGGTTTCTCTCCCAATACAGAAGTAATATCTTCAGGTTTAGGAGTTACAGGTTGCTTTTGTACTTTATTTTTCACACCGCCAAAGGTGCGACCAATACCCTGCTGCACCTGCGCCAGCCTATCCTGGAGCGATAATTTAGTCACTTGCTCCTGAATACCAGTTTTTACTGTCTCAGGACTGGGTACTGGCGTTTGTTGTAGCAATGGGGTTAGTTGCCGACGTAATGAAAGAGTTTGCCAGCCAAACCAAACCAAAAGAGCCACACTAGCCACATGACCGAGCAAAAGACCCCCAGAAATGCGCGGTGCAAACACCCATAACATCAGGGCATAAAAAAGTCCGACACCACTCCAAATAAAATCATTCTTACGGTGGATTTCTGGAAAAAAGAAAGCTGATATGTAAAGGGCTAAACTACCAAGTCCAACCACAAAAGCTAGGACATATGCCAGCATTTTTTGGTTACTCCTTCATAAAATACGTCTTTTAATTTAGAGGATAGAGGCTAGAGGTTAGAGTGAGAAAGTTATTTCCCCCCTGCTCCCGGCCACTGAGCATAGCCGAAGTGCTGCTCCCCTGCTTCTTCCCCCAGTCCCTAAACTAACAATTTTGCAAATTTTGTCACTCAATTGTCGATTTAGATACAAAATAAAATCAATTCCTTGTGTTAGTTATGGATTTTTGTCATTTATTCAAGTCTTAAGGTCTTCTTTATAAGAGATGCGAAAATCTCGGTCTACCCTAAAGATAAAAGGATCTGCAAGAGTTAGCCAAAATTAATTTATGACACTACAAAGCTTTGGTGTGATTGGATTAGCCGTAATGGGCGAGAATATCGCTCTTAATGTTGAGCGTAATGGCTTCCCAATTGCAGTTTATAACCGCTCCAGAGAAAAAACGGACGCGTTTATGGCGCAGCGGGCGCCTGGAAGGAACGTCAAAGCCGCCTTTACCTTAGAAGAATTTGTCGCTTCATTGGAACGTCCCCGCAAAATCCTCGTGATGGTGCAAGCTGGTAAGCCAGTGGATGCGGTGATTGCCCAACTCAAACCTTTACTAGATGAAGGCGATATCATTATCGACGGTGGCAACTCTTGGTTTGAAGATACAGAACGCCGCACTCAGGAACTAGAACCAGCTGGACTGCGGTTTTTGGGTATGGGTGTCAGTGGCGGTGAAGAAGGCGCTCTCAATGGCCCTTCTCTCATGCCTGGTGGTACACCAAGTTCTTATGAGTATCTGTCACCAATTTTCAACAAAATTGCTGCCCAAGTTGATGATGGCCCTTGTGTAACCTATATTGGCCCCGGTGGTTCGGGTCACTATGTCAAAATGGTACACAACGGCATTGAGTACGGTGATATGCAGTTAATTGCAGAAGCCTACGATTTGCTGAAAAATGTGGCTGGATTAGATCACAATCAGCTACATGAAGTGTTCACTGAGTGGAACACCACCGATGAACTCAATTCATTTTTGATTGAGATTACATCCAATATTTTCCCCTACATCGACCCTGACACCAAAAAACCCCTAGTCGATTTAATTGTTGACGCAGCCGGTCAAAAGGGAACTGGACGCTGGACTGTACAAACTGCTTTGGAATTGGGTGTAGCGATTCCCACCATCACAGCAGCAGTTAATGCCCGGATTCTATCTTCGATTAAAGATGAACGGGTAGCAGCTTCTAAGAGCCTCACAGGCCCCAGTGCTAAGTTTGATGGCGATGTGAAGGATTTTGTGAATAAGGTGCGTGATGCTCTTTATTGTTCCAAAATTTGTTCTTACGCTCAGGGTATGGCGCTGTTATCTACAGCTTCCAAGACTTATAACTGGGATCTGAATTTGGGTGAAATGGCACGGATTTGGAAAGGCGGCTGTATTATTCGCGCTGGCTTCTTGAACAAAATTAAGAAGGCATTTCACGAAAATCCCGCATTACCTAACCTGCTACTTGCTCCCGAATTTAAGCAGACAATTCTTGACAGACAAGATGCTTGGCGGGAAGTGATTATCACAGCAGCAAAACTGGGTATTCCCGTACCTGCATTTAGTGCATCCTTAGATTATTTTGACAGCTATCGCCGCGATCGCCTGCCTCAAAACTTGACTCAAGCACAACGCGACTACTTTGGCGCACATACTTACAAGCGTCTTGACAAAGATGGAACATTCCACACTGAGTGGGTTCCCATTGCTGAAGCTAAAAAGTAAACTTTCACGCCTCTAAATCGGCATATTGTGAAAGTTAAGATTGTTTAGGCTGAAGATTTGAGAGTGACTCTGAGTTTCAGGGTCACTCTCTTCATACCTGAATTAAGTGAATTAATTTCTTGGTATTTCATCATAATTCGTTGTCTCCATTGATTTATCAAGACACTTCACGTTCAATGATGAATTACGTAGACGCGCTCTCTGAGGCTTCCCGCAGAAGATGACGAATTACGAATTAAAAGCATTTGCACTAGACTTTTCCATGAAATCTCTGCGTCCACTACCCCGATGTGGTACTGGTCTTTCTGGTTCACTAAATTGAGCTTGATATTGTTGTGAACCAGAAGGCGAAAGTAATATCTCAGACGCACGATTTACTTTAGCTTGGCAATTAAAAGCTAAGGTACTGAACACCAGACTAGACACTAAAAGGGAAATTGTAGCTCGCATAACAAATGTCTATTTTTAAACTTTCTTATTTAGAGCTACTTAGTTTTTTGTGGTGTGTCCGGAAATTTTTTAAAAAAGTAGTGTGTTTTACTGAAAAAAAACTACTTTAACGATACGTCTTCAATTTTTTCAGCTAATAACCATTGACCAGAATGATTCATGCGGCCCCAAATAGTCAGCATTTGCCCATTTACAGCGGCTTGTAGCTGCTCATCTATGTGCGATCGCCAAGTGACAATCTGCCAAGTTTGTCCATGATAAGCGCCTGGCGTTGCGATCGTGAATCGGTAATCCTGCTGATTTAGACGCTGAAAAGCGCCTGTAAAACAGTCGCTCTGCCGTGTTAATACTGAATTATCTTCTACGTAATAGTACTTATTTAAGGATGAATCAGGGTGATTGCCATTTAATGGATAAGCTTGGGGTTCATTTAAGTAATACGCTTGCCAATTAAGCCATTCCGGATAGTTGGGTGATAAATCTAAATTAAATAAAGGTATAATTGTTGCAGGAGCTTGTAAATCTTTTAACAAAGCTTCTTGTAGTTGCCTAACAGGTAAATCTCTCGGCTGACAGTTCAACTCAACGCACATAGCCGCTGCCATTCCCGCAGCTTGACCGATACCCATAACCACAGGTTGCAATCTGGTAGCGCCATTGGCAATATGAGATACAGAAATATTCTTTTCACAAACTAATAAACCATCTGCAACCGCGGGAATCAAGCACCGATAGGGAATCGTAAAGGGTGTCCCAGTCCAACGTCCCCCCCAGCGAATAGATTTAGGTTGTAGTGGTAAATCAAACCCAGGATAATGATGATCGTTGGCATAGTTACCCACCGCAATGGTATCGGGGAATAGAGATGCTACCCTACCCCCCGTCATGGGCAAAATATCCTGTTCTCGCACAGTAGTTAATCCCACCAAGCGACGACTTTCGCGGTAATAAGGATGCAATGCAAAAGCACTATGGTTACAGGGAAAAACTGACTCAGCTAAACCGTAGCGTCTACCCAAGTTGTTCTGGATAAAATGAGCAAAATTTTGGCTATGCCAGCGAGATTCTTGGAAAAAATCTTGTTTATCTTGTTCTGACTTGATTAATCGTCCTACTCCTTCAGCATAGTCATTGCCACAGATAGGCCAGTTAATCATAAAATGACCATCTGACCAACGTCCATAATTCAAAAATTTCTCTGGGCCATAATCATCCCAAGTACCAACAAACAAAGATGCATCATAAGTAGGTGCAGCTAGGATTTCTGGGGCGTCGGCTTCACCAAAGTCTTGCATAACTACTACCCAAGTTGGCGCTTGCACTGGATATTTCTCTGTGAGATGATTAAACTCTGCTGGGGCGCTTGCTTCTCCCCACTCAGATTGCAACTCCCACCCCCAACGGTGAGGTATCTCTGCTAAAGCCAATAAATCACCTAATTCTGTACCGTCGAGAATAATCTTGGCTGTAACTGTGAAGTCTGCAAACCGCACACCAGTTACGCAATTCCCCTGTTGCAACACTTCTAAAGGCACTTGTCCCGAAATCCAATGCAGATTTGCTAATTCCTGCACCCAATCTGCAAAAATCTCGGCTCCAATGCGGGGATCATAACTAAAAAAGCTGACCCAGCTATTATCTAAGCCTCCTGGTTGACGCTGGCGCAATTCTTGTAAAAATGCTCCCCATAACCCGGTTTGAAATGCCATTAATTCATTACCGTCTGGTGCAGATACCCCCGCAGAGGTGAGCATTCCCCCTAACCAAGAAAATTCACTCACTAAAATGGTTTTTGCTCCCCGTCGCGCTGCTTGGATGGCCGCTGCTGTTCCCCCGGTTCCTCCGCCCACAACTAAGATATCTGCTGTATATATTTGTTGAGTCATATTGATATTATTTAGATAAGTCAGCTTGACTAATCAATACCTATCATGAGTAGGCGATCGCTTCATGTTTTTCGCTGGCGCTATAGGTAAAAACCGTTGCAGTGTAGTTTTAGTTAGCTTGCTAGCAAAAACCACTGAAAATGATATGCTAAAACTAGCATAATGTAAGATATGAGTTCATCCTGGAAACCAATTGAGTGGGTTGGAAATTCCCTGGAGGATTTGAAAGAGTTTCCAGAAGAGGTTCAACAAGTTGTTGGTTATGCGTTGTACTTGGCTCAATTTGGTGAAAAGCATCTTTCAGTCAAACCACTTAAAGGATTTAAGGGTGCTGGAGTTCTTGAAGTCGTGGAAGATTTTGATGGAGATACTTACCGAGCCGTTTATACGGTAAAACTGGCCGGCGTGATTTATGTTCTGCACGCCTTTCAAAAAAAATCAAAGCAAGGTATCGCTACACCAAAACAGGATGTTGATTTGATTGAGTCTAGGCTGAAACGAGCAAAGGTACACCACTTGGAAAACTACAGTAAACGGAACAAGGAAGAGTAACAGATGAATCAAGAAATTAGAGTGAAAGCAAGTAGTGGCAACGTTTTTGCTGACTTAGGTTTAGAAAACTCTGATGAATTGCTGGTTAAAGCGGAACTTGCTCGTAAGATTAGCAAAATTATTACTCAGCAACAGTTGACACAGGCTCAAACAGCAGAACTTTTGGGAGTTGACCAACCGAAGATATCCGCTTTAATCAATGGTAAGTTATCTGGTTTCTCGACTGATCGATTGTTTCGCTTTTTGAATGCTTTGGGTCGAGATGTGGAAATTGTAGTTAAAAATAAACCTCAATCTCGCTCACAAGCTCAAACACGGGTTGTTACTCCGTAACTTGGACATAAAAAAACATCTCCTTGAACACTAAAAATAATGTAAAAATATGCCATTAAACTAAATCATCTTGGGCAATTTCTCGATCGATTTGTTCGGAATTTTGTTCGTAGTAATGCCAAGCTGCACTTAAATCTTCCGCAGTCAATCTAGGATAATTTGCCAATAATTCTTTATCCGGCGCACCTTGTTGACGATATGCGACCAAAGTCCATACGGGAATCCGTGTATTTCTAATTCGCGCTTGTCCCCCGCAAACTCCAGGTGTAATCTGAATCGGATTTTGCAACATTTGCACGTAATTTAATGCTTGGTCAACTAATTCCTCTGGTAAGGCTGCAATTACTTCGAGCAGTTGAGTCCTCTTATTCATGACAACAAAATCTCTCTCGCTTATTTCATCCTAACTTGAAATTTTATATATAGTTTAGGAATTGAATATTATTATAGACATCCTAGAACTTATCAAAGAAGAGCTATTTTCAGTATTGAATAACCTAGTTACACTGTTATAGCAATCCCAAATAAATTACAAACATAAATACAAATCATTTCGGCAATATTTGGTTTATCTAAGCCTCTAAATATAAAGTAAATAAGATAGGATTGCTTGCTATAGTTCGATTATGATCATAGTGTTATATTATGATTTATATATAAAATAAAACATTAAAGGTAATGACAAAGAAAACTATAAATTTTGACTCCAACCCACCAGTTGCGACCAATGAGTACGACACGATGGCTCAAAGGGTTCTACCTGGTTATGAGGTAATGCATACTATGGCATTGTCTGTTTTGAAAGCAATCCTACCGGAAAAAGCTAATCTGTTGATAGTGGGTGCAGGTAGTGGTATGGAGTTAGTCAAGTTTGGTAAAGGTAATTTACAGTGGCAGATGCTAGGCGTAGATCCATCGAGTAATATGCTGGCGATCGCTCAACAGAAAATAGAGCAGCATGGATTATCTGAACAAGTCGAATTATTTACAGGATATACACATGATTTAAATACGACTTCTTTATATGACGCAGCAACTTCTATTTTAGTGATGCATTTTCTGCCTGACGATGGTAGTAAACTGGCTTTTCTTCAAGATATTGCCCAGCGTCTCAAATCCTCAGCTACTTTGATTTTAGTTGATATGTATGGTGAACGAGGCACTCCTGAATTTGAACGGATGATTTCCATCATCAAAGTTTTTTGGCAAGAAATGGGAATAGACGACACAGTAAAAATTAGGGAATTCCTAGAAACAATGAACAAAAGTGTTTATCCCATTCCCGAAATGAGAGTAATGGAATTATTACAGCAAGCTGGTTTTGGTAATATCTTGAGATTTTATACAGGACTTTGGACTAGTGGCTGGGTAGCAACTAAAAATTCTTAGTGAAACCAGTTTGAACCAGTAAATGTTACATCTAGTAACGTTGAGCGATAAAAAACCAACGTGAAAGCACAGGTATTTAGAGGCGTTAATCAATTATCCTACGAAGAAATCCCAGTCCCGACGCTGGAAGCAGATGAAGTGCTGGTACAGGTGGGTGTAGTGGGATTATGTCAGTCAGATATTAAGAAAATTCGTTATCCCTTGTATGAACCTCCACGCATATTCGGCCATGAAACAGCCGGAACGATCGCAGCGATAGGTTCTCAGGTACAAGGTTGGCAAGTGGGACAACGGGTGGCGGTGATGCATCACATTCCTTGTATGCGTTGCGCTTACTGCCTCAATGATAATTTTTCCATGTGCGATGTCTATAAAAATATCTCCACCACAGCCGGATTTAACGCTAGTGGTGGCGGTTTTGCGGAGTATGTCAAGGTTCCCGGACATATTGTGCAGAATGGGGGGTTAATTCCCATTCCTGATGACATCAGCTTTGACGAGGCGAGTTTTGTAGAACCAACTAACTGCTGTCTCAAAGCTGTGAAAAAAGCCCAAATTGCTCCAGGACAGACTGTTTTGGTGACTGGTGCAGGGCCAATTGGCTTAATGTTTGTGATGTTAATTAAGTATTTCGGAGCGAAAGCGATCGCTACTGATTTACTCCCATCTAGAATTGAAAAAGCCTTGAATGTCGGTGCAGAAGCGGCTTTTAATGCTCGTGACCCTGATTTACCTGGAAAAATTCAGGCTTTGACTGGGGGGATGGGTGTTGATGTGACTCTGCTAGCTGTTCCCAGTGACAAAGCTTTCTTTCAAGCCCTGGAATGTACCCGCAAAGGCGGTAAGATTTTGTTTTTCGCCGAATTCCCCGATGAGTTGGAAATTCCCATTAACCCGAATATTCTTTACCGTCGGGAAATTGACTTAATGGGTAGTTACAGTTCGTCTTATCGGCTTCAGGGTTTATCGGCGGATATCGTCTTTAATCGCCGGATCGATGTCACAGCCTTGATTAGCGATCGCTATCCATTACAAGATTTATCACAAGCCGTAGACCAAGCGATCGCCCCAAATCCCGAAACATACAAAATCTTAATTTATCCGTAGTCCGGGCAAACAAGATAACAGTAGAAAATATTTATAGCGCTTCTCTAAATTTTGCGATAAGTTATCACTTTTCCTTCCTCGGAGAATCGCTATATTGTTTCTTTACATCTACCCAAACAGTCAATGTCCATTACGTTAATTTTAGTCGCCCTGTTAGCTTTCTACGTCGCCTGCAACCTTGGCGCTAACGATGTTGCCAACGCTATGGGAACTTCTGTAGGTTCCAAAGCTATTACCCTGAAACAAGCAATTATCATTGCAGGAATTTTAGAGTTTACAGGTGCTGTATTATTTGGGCATGAGGTATCGGCAACCTTAGCGACAAAAATTGCCAATCCCCAATTATTTATAGCTACACCCCAAATTTTATTGGCTGGAATGGTGACAGTGTTACTTTCCGCTGGAATATGGCTGCAAATTGCCACTTCACGGGGTTTGCCTGTATCATCCTCCCATGCCGTTGTCGGTGCGATCGCCGGATTTAGTTGGGTGGCTTTGGGAGTCGGTGCAATTAATTGGTCATCAATTGGCTTAATCACCATCGGTTGGATTTTTACACCAATTATGAGTGGGGCGATCGCCGCTTTGTTTTACAGTCAAATCAAGCATTGGATTTTAGATCAACCAAATCAAGTAGCACAACTCCAAGAATGGATTCCCTGGTTGAGTGTAATTCTGCTCAGTGTATTTGGCGTCATTGTCCTCCCTTCCTTAACCCAACCCCTAACCAATTACTTGAACCAGCAACTTGGTTTAAACATTCCCGCTTACGATATCCCGTTATTTACAGGTGCATTAGCCGCAGTTGGACTCACAGTATTTAGTTGGCAAAAGTTAGGAGATGAGGGGGATGGGAGGACAAGGGGACAAGGCGACAAGGAGGAAATACTCCCCACTCCCCATTCCCTACTCCCTACTCCCATTGAACGCCTCTTTGCTCGCTTCCAAGTCCTCAGTGCTTGCTTTGTAGCTTTCGCTCATGGTTCTAATGATGTGGGTAATGCGATCGCTCCTTTAGCTGCCATCGTCTATATTCATCTCACTGGTAGCGTACCTATCAATGGCATCACTATTCCCATTTGGATTTTAATCCTTGGTGGTGCTGGTATTGTGACTGGTTTAGCTATCTGGGGCAGAAAGGTAATTGCTACTATTGGTGAAAATATTATTTCCTTACAACCTAGTAGTGGGTTTTGTGCTGAACTAGCAACCGCTACTACTATTTTATTGGCATCCCGCTTAGGGTTACCTGTCTCCACTTCTCACGCTTTGGTCGGTGGTGTAGTGGGTATTGGTATAGTCCAAAATATCAAGTCAATTAAATTTCAAACTCTTCAAGGTATAGCGGCTGCCTGGATCATTACAGTTCCTATAAGCGCGCTTATTGGTGCTGCTATCTTTAGCACCGCCCGGATGTTCTTTCTCTAATATTTATGCTTGATGAGTCTGCATGAATTAATATTTTTCTGATTTCATTTAAACAACAGACTACTGAAAAACCAAAGCCAGCGGTCGTTTGTGCAGAATAACAGTTAATTCATTAAAATATAGTGTAGGGGATCATCATATGGAAAATTTCTGCGGATAGATACTTTAATCCCTCTAAGAAATGTAAATTGTCACATAAGTTACATTCTGCAAATTCTACATTCTAGGGCTACAACTTTGACCAATCTAAATGTGGGAATAGACTTATTTATAAGCCTTGGATCATGAATGTTGGTAGCGGAAAAATAAGTATTGATATTGAGTGAGATGTTTTTTCCTAATCAACTCTCACTAGCGAAAAGTTAATTTAAATCAAACTGATCACAGACTCCTCTTTGATGCTGAGGAAAACACAGTATAGTAGGCTGTGAAGCGAAAAAAATATTACTTTGCCAAATTTGTACTCAGCATGACAAAATTACGTTTATATGCGTAATTCCTGTGAAAGTTTTGAGTTTATCTGAAAAATACAGGAAATCAGTATGAGTGCCAAGCAAGTTTACGGGAAGCGGCTTTATCTTCAAGGTGTTAGAGGTTAGAAGCTAATGGGGCGATTTGAGAAGCGACCAGACAACCCGCAAGTCAGAGGCGAGCTATCCAGAGCAGCAGAAACAGCTTTATGGGCTGTTGTAGAAGATTTGGAAAGTCTCCAACGGAATATGCTCAAATCCTTGCAGGACGAAATCAAACAACTGCAAGCGCAAAAAAGCCGTTTATCTGATGACATCCAGCAGTTGTTAGAAGAAAAGGAACACTTACAACAGGTACGGCAAATTACTGAGCAACAAGTGTTAATCCGTCAGTTGTCAGAAGCTCTGGCAAAACATATATCTTCACAACTGCAATCGTCACTGGCAAATTTAACTAGCCAATCCAGCGGAGGTAATTCCCAACTGAAGTCGGTAGGGAATCAAAATGAAAATACCGAACAAATGCTTGGTTCTTTGGATGATACGCTCACTATTACTTTTAACTCTTTACAGCAGGAGATAAAAAACTATCAAACTACTCTTTCTCAACAGTTGTCGCGGATGCAAAGTCAGCAACAACAAGGGGAAGCGATTGTAGAGGAATTGATCAATCACCTACAAGGGGAACTAGTTAAAGCCACCAAAGAAATTTCCCTAAAAGCCACAACATCGTCGCCGACTGTTTTGCAACCGACTGAGCCATATCAGCCCAGTTCCCCACAAACATATCTACAGGTGGGAGAGATTCAAAGCAGCACAGAAAACTTATCCCAGAGCAACAATACACTGTCGGGAAATGTACTGCCATTTAGCAATCCCAATACCAACGAGCCAACTTCTGTCATCAGCAGGGAAGTTTCACAACCCGATACTGAATCCCCAGAGTCGGGCAGAATTATTGAGTCCATTTCCATTTTTCCGGGGAATGTAGCTGAAGACGATCGCCAATCTCCACCAGAACCAACTTCTGTGATTAATCGTGAAGATTGGGAAGATGATCGCCAATCTCCACCAGAACCAACTTCTGTCATTAGTCGTGAAGACTGGGAAGATGATCGCCAATCTCCACCAGAACCAACTTCTGTGATTAGTCGTGAAGACTGGGAAGATGATCGCCAATCTCCATCAGAACCAACTTCTGTGATTAATCGTGAAGACTGGGAAAGCGATCGCCAATTTACATCGTCGCCAAACATACCGCCGGAAACAACTTCTGTTATTAATCGCCGAGACTGGGAAGATGATCGCCAATCTCCTTCACAGCCAGAAACACCCCCAGAGCCAATTTCTGTCCTCAGTCGAGAAGACGTGAGACGCGATCGCCGATCCCCCTCACAACCTATATCACCACAGTCACCTAGCTCCTCAAAAATATCCTCAATCCAGATCGGTTTCTTACTGGTTGTATTGTCAGCAGTGGTTTCATCGCTGTACAACGTAGCCATTAAAGGTATGTTCTTTAAGGCTTACGATAATTTAGGAGTTTTAGAAATACAGGGGCTAATTTCGCCAACTTTGGGGAATATATTTTTAATTTTGACGCTGCGATTGCTAGTGGTTGTGCCACTCATGATACTTTTAGCACCCATGATGCATCCCCAAGTCTGGCAAGATATGCAAAACCTGGTGACATCAACACGTGGCAGTTCTACTTCCAATAGTAGTTTAAAGACCCAAAAATTTTTGCAATTGTCCATCGCTAGTGGATGCTTCTTGTTTGTATCCCAAGTACTCATCTATCTTGCCATCAGTCAGGTAGCCACAGGCATGGCGATCGCACTTTTCTTTGTCTACCCCATTGTTAGTGGAATCTTCTCGTGGTTACTATTCCGCGATCAACCTACTGGATTTCGTGCTGCTGCCATCGGGGCGATTTTTTGTGGTGAATTGTTAGTTATAGGAGGCTCTGCTGGAATAGGTACTGCAAATTTCATACTAGGAATCAGCACAGCAATTTTGGCTGGAGTCGCCTTCGCTTGCTACGTGATTTTGACACGAGTTTGTGCCGCTAAAATTCATCCGGTATCTTTTACATTAATTAACTTCAGCACAATGTTTATATTGAGCTTTATTGGATTGATGTTGCCTTTACCAAGAGATTTAAGTTTGGCAGTTGACCAGTCCAAATTGCTAGAACTTGTTTTAAGTGCCTTTATTTTGGGCGTTTTAACTTTAGTAGGCTACGTGCTGAATAACGTAGGAATCCGCAAACTAGGCGCATTACGATCAGCGATTATCGGCGCAGGCGTGCCAATCCTCACCGTGGTTTTTGCTGGTTTGATACTTCAGGAAACTTTAGCCATTATGCAAATCATGGGAGTATTGTTCGTTACTTTTGGCGTCGCAGCTTACAGCTTTGAGAAAATGCGAACCCAGGTGAAAACTTCTAGTTCCGAAACTTGAATGACTTATAGTAGCAAGCTTAAAATGACTAAAATTAATTTCTAAAAGAGTCATTTTGAGCTTTTAACCTGCTATTTAATACTCAGTTAGGTTTAACAAAAATACTACTATCTCATTCCCTATTATCTCTGATGCCCAGAGGAGATTCTACTTTCCCTAATTCTCAAATTTTCCGGATTTTAGTAATGCTTGATGCATAGTAGTTTCATCTATTATCCCATTTGACCAAAAAGTGAATCCAAAAAATGAATTAAAAGTTACCTTTAATTCTTGGGTGAAATATCAGAGAATCTTCATAAACAGTTGCTGATAAAATAATTAAATGTTAATGATAGAGATAATTAAAAGAGATTACTTTATACAAAATTAATAAAAAAAAAGACTAAAATAGACTATCATATTCTAAGAAATAAAAAGGTATTTTAGATTTGAAATTATGAGCCTTGCTAGAGGTTTATGATGATCTCTCAAGTCAACTACCTATACTACTGAAAAATCACCGAAACTTGTAAGCAGTATATTAGGTTTATAATTCCTGGTTGAGCCTGCTAGCATTCCCCAGTTCGGTAGATTACTTCCTCCCCAATAAATTCTCATCATTGGCGGAAAGATGTAAATAAACAACAGGTTTAAAAGTTTAATAGCAAGTAGTCTGTAGCAAGATTTACTTTTGCTAAATGCTCAAGAACAGTTGTTGTGTGATCATTTCCCAGATGTAGACTAATTATCAATTTTGAATACCAGTAATCCTGATGTCAAAAGATGATGATATTAAAGGTCTGGAGTGAAGACATAAGCGTGAATTGGGTGTATACTACATAGTTTGGTGTGATGAATAAATCTGTAAACTTGCTATTCAACTGTCTGTAATATGAGTAACGACATAGATCTGATCAAGCGTCTTAGCCCAAGTGCAATGGATCAGATCATGCTTTATCTGGCTTTTAGTGCCATGCGGACGAGTGGGCACAGGCATGGAGCGTTCTTAGATGCAGCCGCAACGGCAGCTAAGTGTGCGATTTATATGACCTATTTAGAGCAAGGTCAAAACTTGCGGATGACAGGTCACTTGCACCACCTAGAGCCAAAGCGTGTAAAAATTATCGTAGAAGAAGTCAGACAAGCACTGACCGAAGGCAAATTGTTGAAGATGCTAGGTTCTCAAGAACCTCGTTATCTAATTCAATTACCTTATGTTTGGATGGAAAAATTTCCTTGGCAACCAGGAAGATCCCGTGTTCCTGGTACAAGTCTCACCAGTGAAGAAAAAAGACAAATTGAGCAGAAACTACCAAGTAATCTGCCCGATGCTCAATTGACTACCTCTTTTGAGTTTTTGGATTTAATTGAATTTTTGCACAAGCGATCGCAAGAAGTTTTGCCACCTGAGCATCAAATGCCTTTGAGCGAAGCTTTAGCAGAGCATATCAAGCGCCGACTGCTGTATTCAGGCACAGTCACCCGCATAGATTCTCCTTGGGGAATGCCCTTTTATGCTCTGACACGTCCTTTTTATGCACCAGCAGACGACCAAGAACGTACCTACATCATGGTGGAAGATACCGCCCGCTATTTCCGCATGATGAAGGACTGGGCAGAAAAGCGACCAAATACCATGCGCGCCTTGGAAGAATTGGATATTCCAGCCGAACGATGGGAGCAGGCGATGGAAGAATTAGACGAAATCATTCGCGCCTGGGCAGATAGATATCACCAAAGCGGTGGTATTCCCATGATTTTGCAAATGGTGTTTGGTAGAAAAGAAGACTAATATTTTAGGTGGGAAATTATTAAAAACTTGTACGAGTAACGCTGTGCGTAATTCGTCATAGTGTCTACAGCACAACACGCCATCATTTCATTAATGGGGATGGATGGATAATTTAGCTTGTGTTGTACTTATCTAAATATTGGTGAATTGAACACCAAGAGATAGCAGAGAACTCAGGAACAATCAAAATCAAAAGGCTTATAGAATAGGCTTTTCAACTCTTTAAAATGGTATCCCTATTTACGTTTACACTGTACTCTATTAGTACTGTGTTGCAACATACGCAAGAGGGTTGATTTTTTACCTTTGCCTTGGCTCAAACAATGGTGTGGACATTTTGCCATCAACTCATACCATTTTGGATTTTAGGTTTGGGATGACGAATACCTTTTTTTGTGCATCTGACTTCTTTCTATCCATCTATTACCATCATTTTTCCATTGGTATGAAATTAGCAATGTACAATTGATCACCACAAATTATTGCTGCTACACAAAATAATAGGCTGTTTGTCCAGCCTAGAAAAAAGTAGTCAACTTCAATACTTATAATTTATTGATTTATAGGATTCCCTGGCATTGGTATCACCTCAAAAGAAGGATTAAATCCCCCACGGGGAACTTGAGTTGGTGGTACAGCAGCAGGTGAAAGCCCAGTCACCCTATCACTGGCATCGATACAAGTATCCATTGCCTGAGTAGGCGCAATCTCAATTTCACTACGTAAGCCCACCACGCATTCAGCAAAACGCACTGGCAATAAACTACGACCACAGTAATTTAAGACTGATGGATTGACAGCCCCTTCTGTATTCCTGCTCACACCAACGACACACTTAGCTAATTTTTGGGGACGGCGAGACTGCCTACAAGAAGAGAGCGCATCTACAGGGGGAATTTGCGTTTGTTGATTAATTGTAGCCACGCAGGCAGATAAGTCCCTCGGACGCAGCGCTCTTGCACAACCTTGTGATACTGCTTGTGCCGTTAAGCCCAAATTCAAAAGTTGAGCTGTACAAAGGCGATAATCGTTAGCATAAGAGGTAGTGACAGCCATACTTGGAGCCATTGTTGATAACCATCCAGCTATCACCAAAACTGGCGCTGTCAGTCGTAATGAAGCAACTGTTTGAGCCGGAAATATCTTGACAGTCCTACTGCCTTGTTGATTCGCAGTTTTACCCAATTTTTTTTTGTACATTGCCGTTCTCCAAACACCCAAAGTTATGCTAACTCAAATGTGCGGCAACTCTCCGGCAAATTAGGAAATATAGTTATAGGCGGCTTTTTCGGGGGAGCATCAATACAGGTAGAATCTATTCGGCAGAAAATGGTGTTAATATAGTCAAAATGTGCAACCAGTAGACAGCGTAAAAAGTATTTCTGAGTTGGAAATACAGCGTCAACCAATGTAGTAGTTGGATAGTCTACAAAACTAAATAAACACAAAAAACCGGTTTGTAAGAGTACGGCAAGGCAAGCCGGAATTTAGGCTTGGGAAGAAAATGTTTCGACTTGGGGGGATAAGTCCTGTCAAGGCAAGCAATTTCATCAAACCAAGAATCTCCTGACTTATAATCAGGAGAGTGTCAAAATGGAATGTCTGGGTAAAAGTTAAACAGGATTAGATTAAGGAAACTCATGTCCCGATATAGAGGGCCACGCCTCAGAATTGTACGTCGCTTGGGCGAATTGCCAGGATTAACTCGTAAAAGTGCTAGACGTGCCTATCCACCAGGTCAACATGGTCAGAATCGTAAAAAACGTTCTGAATATGCAGTCCGTCTGGAGGAAAAGCAAAAGCTCCGTTTAAACTACGGTTTGACAGAAAAACAACTGTTGCGTTATGTGCGTAAAGCCAGACGTGTGACAGGTTCTACAGGACAAGTGCTGCTACAACTGCTAGAAATGCGCTTGGATAATACCGTTTTTCGGTTGGGTATTGCTCCTACCATTCCCGCAGCTCGTCAGCTGGTAAATCACGGTCATGTCACAGTTAATGGTCGTGTAGTGAACATTGCTAGTTACCAGTGCCGTCCCGGTGAAGTAATTGCCATCAGAGACAGAGAAGCATCACGGAAGTTAGTAGAAACCAATTTGCAATATCCTGGTTTAGCTAACCTCCCTAGCCATCTGGAATTTGACAAAAACAAGTTAACTGGCAAAGTTAACAGTGTTATTGAGCGCGAATGGGTAGCGTTGCAAGTTAATGAATTGCTCGTGGTGGAATACTACTCACGACAAGCCTAGGCAGGAACTGGGGACTAGGGACTGGGGACTGGGGACTAAAAATTAACTTTTAGCCTCTCACCTATCACCTATCACCCCTAGCCTTTAACCGCCAATTTGCGACATGGTACGGCTATAAAGACCCGCAGTGCCAGAGTCGCGCCCTTTAAAATTAATTTCTGGCTTGATTGTCAATAAATTTTTGACCTGTTCTTGTAATTGATGAGTACTTACGCCAGTACGGAGAGCAGCTTTTAAGTTTATTTGACCAGTTTCATTTAATAAGCAGGGGCGTAGCCAACCATCAGCTGAAAAGCGCATTCGGTTACAGCGATCGCAAAAACATTCTGACATTTGACTAATAAATCCCAGTGTCCCCTTCGCACCGGGAATTTGAAATATATCGGCAGGCCCGGCACCACAAATTTGGGATTCTGTCAAGCCCCAGGCGTCACCTATGCGTTGCCGTAAATCGGCTGAAGATACCCAACCGCGATCGCCAAACAATTGCCAATTACCAATGGGCATAAACTCAATAAATCGGACGTGCCACTGTCGCTCAATAGTTAAGGCGGCTAAATCGAGAATTTCGTGGTCATTGACACCGGGGATAACCACAACATTTAGCTTCAAGGGGTCAAATCCTACATTATAAGCAGCTTGAATCCCTTGCCAAACTTCTTGCCAACGAGAACGCCCCCGACTACCAATAATTTGATCAAAGATATGGGGATCAAGAGAATCTAAGCTAATATTGATGCGACGCAAACCAGCATCATATAGACTTTGCGCCATAGGAGCCAATAAAAAACCGTTAGTTGTCATGGATAGGTCTTGAGTTTGGGGCAATGAAGCGATCGCCCTCACTAACTCCACTACACGGGGACGCAGTAACGGTTCCCCACCAGTTAACCGAAACCGAGTAAAGCCTACGGGAATAAACACCTCTTGAATGAGGGTGAGCAATTCTGCGTCAGTTAATAATTGTTCCTTGAGTAGATAGTCTAGTTCTGCCCCCTCAGGCATACAGTACTGACACCGAAAATTACAACGGTCAATGAGGCTAATTCTAAGGTAGTCTACCTGGTTCATCTTGCTTAGTAGTTTTGTCACCCAATGCAGAATCTCGAATCTTTGTCAAGCTAGCTGAGTTTGCTTGGAAATTTTACTGACATTCTCCTAGGCTAGCGTGCATTCAATATATTTTGTGAATATTTGACAATGCTCCAGAATCGCCAAAGGAAACTGGAGCATTTTCGAGGTAATAATTGCTACTATTGTCTAATCTCTATTGATTTTGCAAACGGTTAATTTCTTGCAAATCCAAAGCATAATTCAATCGGAGAACATTGACACCCGGTTCACCAAAAATCCAGAGAAATCTCCCATCGGTATACTGATTTAGCAACGGAATAATTTCATCATCTTGTACCCCACGGGCCCGGGACACTCGCCTCAATTGTTGCCTGGCTGATCTCACGGAAATATGTGGGTCTAAACCAGAGCCGGAAGTATAAATTAAATCAGCTAGGGGTTGAATATTATCGTCTCGAAATTGAGTTGCCTGTTCGACAATTCGATCCACTAGTGCGGGATTGCTAGGAGCGAGATTACTAGCACCAGATATGCCGGTGGGACGGGCCCTTCTACCTTGACTATATCTGACAAGACTGGGACGACCATGAAAATAACGCTCAGAGGTGAACGTCTGACCAATCAAAGCCGAACCAATTGGTTGGTTTTCTATATTCACCATGACGCTACCGTTAGCTTGCAATGGGAACAAAGCTTGACCCACTATCAGGATTGCTAAAGGATAAATCAGGGCTGTCACCAACCACAGCACCAGAGTGATCCGAATGGCTTTACTAGCTTCTTGAATAAAATTCATCATAGGAAGTAGAAAGTAGGAAATTGCGAATAGGGAAAATGGAAATTTTAAGCCAATCCCACTGCCGTAATCAGCATATCTATGAATTTAATGACGATAAACGGTGCGATCGCCCCACCCAAACCATAAATTAGAATATGGCGTTGTAGCAGCTGATTAGCTGTTAGAGGTCTAAACTGTACGCCTTTCAAAGCCAAAGGAATGAAAGCCGGAATAATCAGCGCATTATAAGTCAGGGCTGATAATACAGCAGAATTTGTGCTAGACAAATTCATAATATTGAAGCTTTGCACCTTGGCAATAGCCAGGATAGCGGGAATAATTGCCAAGCATTGGGCAAGATTATTGGCAATAGAAAATGTAGTCAAAGCTCCACGGGTAATCAATAATTGTTTACCGATACTCATAATATCGATCAGCTTGGTAGGATCAGAGTCCAAATCGACGATATTGGCTGCTTCTTTAGCTGCTTGTGTCCCTGTATTCATGGCTATACTGATATTTGCCTGTGCTAGTGCGGGGGCGTCGTTATTGCCATCTCCAGTCATGGCTACCAGTTTGCCAGCTGCTTGTTCTTTTTGAATAAGGCTGACTTTATCTTCTGCTGTAGCTTCGGCAATAAAGTCATTGACTCCGGCTTCATAAGCAATCACAGATGCAGTAATCTGGTTATCCCCAGTAATCATGATTGTCCTTACTCCCAGGCGGCGTAACTGCTGAAAACGTTCGCGGATACCTGGTTTAATAATGTCTTTGAGATAAATCACACCATAGATTTCGTGATCAAGACAAACTGCTAAGGGTGTACCTCCCTGTTGGGAAATACGTTGGTATACCACATCTAGTTCTGGGGGTTCTTGTCCATTGCGGAAACGCACAAATTCTCTAATTGCTCCTACTGCTCCCTTGCGGGCTTCTCGTCCACCAAACAAGTTAGTCCCACTCATGCGTGTTTGGTCAGAGAAGTCTACCCTGGCTGCCTGATGAGGATCAAAATCAAATCTGGCACCGAGTCTTTGAGCCATGCGGATAATTGATTTTCCTTCAGGTGTATCATCAAAGATGCTGGCAATCAAGGCAATGTTAGCCATTTCTGCTAGTGAATGGCCGTTAACAGGAATAAACTCTTCTGCTAAACGGTTGCCTAAAGTAATTGTGCCTGTTTTGTCGAGAACTAAGGTATTAACATCGCCACAAGCTTCCACTGCTTGTCCAGAGGTGGCAATAATATTAAATTGGGCGACTCGATCCATACCAGCAATACCAATGACATTTAATAACCCACTGATGGTAGTAGGAATTAATGCCACCAACAAGGCAATCAAAACTGATACGCTGACTGGAATCTGGACGTAGTAGGCGAATACGGGCAATGTGACTACAACCAACAAACAGATGAAACTGAAAACGGCTAGTAACACTGTTAAGGTGATTTCGTTCGGTGTTTTGCTGCGTTCTACTCCTTCCAATAAAGCAATCATGCGGTCAATAAACCCATTACCAGGGTTGGCTGTAATCCGAACAATCAATTCATCAGCAATAATTCGCGTACCACCAATTACTGAACTAGCAACGTCCGAACCTGATTCCTTCATAACTGGTGCTGATTCTCCAGTAATGGCCGATTCATCTACCGAAGCCACACCCATGATGACTTCACCATCAGCGGGGATCATATCGCCAGCTACTAAATAGATGGTGTCGCTCTGCCGCAGACTAGTAGAAGGAACTTCAGAAATTGTGCCATCGGGGGCCAGTTTTTTAGCGATCGTTTGTGATTTTGTCGCTCGTAAGATATCCGCTTGGGCTTTACCCCGTCCTTCAGCCAATGCTTCCGCAAAATTAGCCACCCAAACGGTGAAGAACAAAATCCCTGTTAATAAGCCGTTAAACAGTTGGGGATTCTCTTGTGGGGCTGGCCCAAATAAATTGGGTTCAATGGTTAAAACTAAAGTCACAAGTGTCCCCAGCCACACCAAAAACATCACTGGGTTTTTGATAGCATTTTGGGGATTGAGTTTGATAAAAGCATCCCTAACGGCTCTGAGGTACAGTTTTGTACTATTTAGCCTAGCTTTTTTACTAACTTTGCGGCGATCGCTTGGTCGAGAACGAAGTAATTTCACTTGAGAGGTAGGTGCAAGGTTCATAGGGGGGAGTGGAAACTGGGGACTGGGGGAAGACGCAGGGG